>JAUWNO010000291.1 GCA_030612605.1 Armatimonadota bacterium | reverse complement strand
GACTTTCACTGACTAACACAGACTTTTCCTTAATAAAGGATTTTTCTTTGTTGGATATTCATTTTAATAATTTCTGTGTTTTCAGTGTTAAATTCTTATTAGTGAAAATCCGTTCCATCTGTGTCATCCGTGTTCCATTTTACATTAATAATGAACTTTTTTCTCAAGTTTTTTCTGAAATAGGGTTAGGGTTAGGATGATTGCGAACAGCACTAAAGCAATCGCACTTGCATAACTCAGATCATTGCTTTCACCAAAGCCTTTATCATAAAGATAATAGACTATAACTTTAGTAGTTCCCAGCGGACCTCCAACCGGTGGACCAGTCATCAAATATATTTGTGAAAACACCTGAAAAGTTATGATAGTTGTCATCATCAGCACATAAAATGTGGTTGGGGAAACCAGGGGCCAGGTTATCTTAAAAAATTGTTTGATTTTACCGGCACCATCAATATCTGCAGCTTCGTAATATACATTTGGAATATTCTGTAAACCAGCAAGATAAATAATCGTATTATATCCCAAACCTTTCCAGATAGTAACAATAATAATAGAGAACAAAGCTAAAGAAGGACCACCTAAATAATTCGGAATATCTATCCCAAAATTCTGGAGTAAAAGCAGGAAAATACCTCGACTTTCAGCTAACCATCCTAAAGGATCGATTCCAATTTTTGCTAAAAAGAAATTAGCCAGTCCGGTCTGCTGGTTGAAAATAAGTTTCCAGACAATAGAAATCGCCACCATTGAAGTTACTGTAGGAATAAAATATATTGAACGGAAAAAGCTTTTCATTTTTTTAATATTATTCAGAAGAGTTGCAAAAAGCAGGGAAAGAATCAAACTGATCGGCACTACGAAAATCACGAGATAAAAAGTATTTAAAAGAGATTGCCAGAACTCAGTATCATATATGAGTTTAGCATAATTGGAAAGACCAATGAATTTACCGACTCCTACGATTGACCAATCAAAGAAACTGACAACAAAAGAAAGAAGAATCGGTACAAGACGGAACACAAAAATAATTACCAAAGCTGGCAGGATATATAAATATGGACCAAAATCAAATTTCTTTTTTTTCATTGATTGATAACTCCGGAAATACATAACAAATATTAAATTTCAGAATTCTTGTGTCAATTCAATTTTATCCTTTCAGACCTGGAGAGCATCAAACTCTTTAATTCTTCTCTTTTGTTATTCGAAAGAAAGCCCTTATCAACAAATTCTAGAATCTCAGGGAGTTTATTTTTGAATTTTGCAAAAACATTTCTTATTTGTATTTTATTCAGACCAATCCTGTCTGCGAAATTTAAAAAATCACGTTGTTTAAAATTACTTTTTTTTCCATTCATTGTAAGAGCAAATTCTTCAGGATCATCATTTTCCGGAATAACTAACCTGGTTGAAAGCAAATCATAAGCCGGAGCAAGTAGATGAAAGTTGTTTTCATAGATAAGGGAGAAATTCTTCAGGTGCATATCAGCATTACCGGTCAGGAAAGAAAATAAGGTTATTTCAAACAAAGTAAGAACATCGAGCATTGGATTTGAAGAAAATTTTTTTACCTTTTTCACGACCTGCTCCATCGAACCTTTATATTTATCTTCAGTTAATCTTTCTGAAAGTTGGCAGAGATCTTCCATCTGGATTTTTTCATTTTTCCGGGTTCTGTCTATTCGTTTGGAAATATATGCAAGTTCTCCTGATTTCAAGTGAATAAGAGAATGAGGAACTGTTCTTATTCCGAATAATTCTGCCAGATGCATAACCAGATCTTCGTTTTCGGGAAGTTCAGGATATTTTTCTACAGGAGGTTTAAGAATATAATTTCCCCATAATCCCACCAGAGTAAAGCGATTACCTTCTTTACGGTTTTTTTCGATTTGCAGGGAAAGTTTTGTCTGAACTCCGGGAATAGTTACACTTCTCTGGATTATCTTTTTTGCTACTTCCGTTAGTTCGGATTTAGCAAAAGGCAGGATGGGAGGAATTTTAAATCCAAAAAACTTTTTACTGCATGTTTTATGATATAAAAAGCTGTTCTCTTCCTTTATAGGAGCATAACAATAAAGACATCTACTCATCTGATCCTTCCTTGATCGGAATTATGCTGACAGCACCGATACAATCTTTACAACAGGTTAGAAGTAAACCCATCCGATCCCGGGGATTTAACTTCCATACATCTTCTGCTATATTCAAAAGCCAACCTTCGGGGATTAGTCCGTCAAAAAAAGGGAATATTGTTTTACTTTGATAAGGTTCTTTTCTTAATTGTAAAGTTAAACTTACGGGTTCAGCATTTTCTGTTTGAAGATATTCTTTTTCATAACGGAATAAATAACCTTCATCTGTTTCTGAAATAACTCCTGCAAACCGGTTTTGATAAAACACTTTTGCTTTTCTACTCATCTTCATATCCTCTTTTTACGGGACCGATTTGATATCCGAAAAGTGACAATACCTGATTAATCTTATCCAAACGGAGTGTTGGTTTTCCCTGTTCCAGTTCACGGATAAAACGTAAACCTACACCCGCTTTTTCTGCCAGATCCTTTTGAGTAAGTTTAAGAAATTTCCTTCTCTCTTTTACGAATGATATTAATTCATTTTTCATTTTATACCTCTTTGGGTATAATCTTAAAAACCGTGAGCACTTTTGTACCCCTACAGGTATATTGTCAAGAATCTTTATTTATTTTATACCTTATTGGGTATGTTTTCCTTTTGATTCGGCACTTAAAAAAATGAAACTTACCAACAAGTTGTCGTGAAAATAATTTAACCGCAAAGACGCAAAGAACGCAAAAGAATATCCAATATCGAATATCGAACAAAAAAAAAGACTTGGCATAAGCCCGACTTGTCACGGCGTAATGTAATGAAGCTGGAAGGGTCTTGTGCTAAGTCGATCAACTGCTAACCTTCTTCCAACTTATCCCAAGATTCTTGTGGAACTTAGGACAAGTTTCAACCAAGACTTCTTCGTCGATTGGAAAGACATTAATCCCGCTCGAAGAGTGGTCTTTTTTCTATGATTATCTTAGAAAAAAATTAGGCACTTAATTCTAAAATCCTTATATTTTTCGGCAAAAAAATTTCATCAATCTTTGTGAATTCCTTATTAATTAGAGTGCATCCATAAAGTCAGATTTTCAGACAAAATGGAAACTTGACTTAAGACGGAGTCTTGAGTTAAGTTGAAATGTTTCAGCGGATTAGAAAACTTAAGTCAAGCCAGCTAAAGTGAACTTAACTCAATTTTTCATAGTTTACGGATGGAATCTAATTAGTGTTCAAGCAGTTAAAATTTTTAACCAACTTTTAAATTATTATTTTCTGTAAATTCAGTGTTTAATCAATTTACTAAGTTATATTCTTAAAATTCTTTATCCGTTAACATCCGAGTAAATCCGTGAGCTGAATTTAAAACAAGAAAGTTGACACAGAATCGATAGATACAAAAGTAAAACTAATAATTTTAGAGGATTTGAATATGATTCATATTTACACAGGTAATGGAAAGGGAAAGACAACAGCAGCGCTCGGATTAATTATCCGAAGTCTGGGAAACAATAAAAAAGTTTGTCTGATTCAATTCATGAAAAAGAATTTTGTTTATGGAGAGATAAAATTCCTGGAAAAGCAGCAGAACATCGATATCTTTCAGTTTGGAACCGACCAA
>JAUWNO010000255.1 GCA_030612605.1 Armatimonadota bacterium | reverse complement strand
AAAAATAATGAAAAGGGCATTACTCTGCGTTGCAATTCTATCTCTGTTCTTTATTTATGCCTGGGCAGAAAGTGAAGAAAAATCAGAAGAATTAAACTGGCTGACAAATCTTGAAGAAGCTCAGCAAATCGCAAAAGAAGACAAAATCCCGATCCTCATTGACTTTACCGGCTCAGATTGGTGTGGCTGGTGTATTAAATTAGTCGATGAAATTTTTTCTCAACAAAAATTCATCGAATATGCTGCAGAAAATCTAATATTGTTAAAGCTTGATTTCCCAAAGGATATTCATCAAACTAAAGAGACAAAAACATATAACCGTCAAATTGCTGAAAAATATAATATCAGAGGTTTTCCTACAATAATTCTGATTGATGCTCAAGCAAACGAAATTGCTCGTACAGGCTATCAATATGGCGGAGCGGAAAACTACATCGAACATCTGAAATCTTTAATCGATAATTGAGAAAAATAAGAATTAAATCGAAAACGTTTCTTTTAGTCCGTAAGAAATTACTTGCTGACAAATAAAGATTGTTGACAATTTAAAGTAAAATTCGAAAATAGAAAAGCATAAAAAAAATGTGCTTTTCTTTTTTTTGCATCTGGAGGTTTGATTGACTCTTTCAAACAGAGAGGAAATAATTTTCTTGCAAAGCAAGATATCTTATGAATCAATTGTGGAGGAACAATCAAACCTGATTTCACGATTTTTACCGGATGGTTCTTTAATATTTGTTAACAATGCCTTTTGTGAATATTATGGAATGAAACGTGAAAACTTAATCGGTCGTAACTGGTTTTCATTCCTGCCGGAAAGAGAAGAAAAAATTACTCGAAGAAAAGTTAAAGCCTTATCACCGAAAAAAAATACTTTAACTCATGAATTCAGTAAGAAAAATAATGGCGAAATTCAATGGATGGAAAATTCCATAAAAGCTATTTTTGATGAAAACGGAAAGCTCTACGAATATCAAAACATTGCTTCCAATATCACAAGCTGGAAAAAATCTGAACAAATACAAACTGTACTACTTAATGTGGTAAATGCTATCAATAATTTCCAGAACCTTGATGAGCTTTTCATTATGATTAGAGATTTTATCGGGCTGATTATTGATACTAAAAATTTTTTTGTCGCTTTATATGATGAGAAAAAGCATAGTATTTCACTCCCTTTTCAAATCGATGAAAAAGATAAATTCAAATCCTTCCCAGCAGGCAAAACACTTACTGCTTATGTGATAAAAACCAAAAAGTCACTTCTGGCAACTGAAGAAAAAATCAATGAACTCAAAGAAACCGGAGAAATTGAAATTATCGGGACAATATCAAAAATCTGGCTTGGCGTTCCACTAATAATCGGTCAAGAAATTATGGGTATTGTTGGTATTCAAAGTTATTCAGATGAATATGCTTATACAGAAAAAGACTTAGTTGTCTTAGAATTCATTTCCGGTCAGATTGCCATAGCAATAGCCAAAAAAAGAGATGAAGATATGATCATCAAACAAAGGAACCGTGCCCGGTTTTTCAATGACTTGCTGGCTCATGATACGAATAATTTCAATCACGGAATAACCTCTTTTTTGGGAATGGTTTTGGCAACAGGGGAACTTCCTGAAAAAATCCGTCAGAGAATTGAAACCTGTAAACATCTTTCCGAGGAAATTGCAGCCTTAATTACAAAAGTCAGGCTTTTTGCTGAAATAGATGAAGAAGAAATCGAATTGATTCCTGTAGATTTTAAGAAAACACTTTTAAGCAGCATTAAGTCACTGAAAATTCAACACTCAAATAAAAAGAAAATAAATTTTTCTCACGATTTTGTTGACGATAAATATAATGTTCTGGCAAATGAATTTTTGGAAATCGTGATTAATAATCTTCTGAATAATGCAATCAAGCATTGCCACAAAGATGAGGTTATGATTGAAGTAAAACACTCGATTCAGAAAGATAAAAAATATTACAGAATCGAGTTCAGAGACGATGGAACAGGAATCGAAGATGATGACAAAATCAATATTTTTAAAAGACTCGAACGAGTTGGTGCTGAAAAAAATGTTTATGGTTTCGGACTTGGATTAACTTTGGTGAAAAATATTATTAATAGGTATGATGGTAAAATCTGGGTGGAAGATAGAGTTGATGGAGATTATACACAAGGCGCCAACTTTGTTTTGTTATTAATGATTCCAAATAAAAAAATTAAATATGGTTGTGTATCATAATTTATGAAAGATTATGAAAAAAAAGTGTACCGCCTTTCCGAAGCTTCCAACAAAGGAATACTTACTTTTAAGATTCGGAAAGTTTTAGCTCATTCGTAACCTTCCGAATCTTAGATATGAGAAAAATTGGAAGAAAGCTTCGGAAGGTAAATATTCCGAGGAGGAAATATGAGTTCTAATGAATTTAAAAAAACAGCATTAATTATCGATGATTCCGAGATTAATCGTGATATAATATCCGCCTATTTAGAAGACGAAGATTACGAAATTTTCTCTGCATCAGACGGTATGGAAGGAATGAAAGAATTCAAAACGAACAAACCATTCATAACTTTTCTTGATATTGTGATGCCCAAAATGACGGGTTTGAAAGTTCTTGAAAAGATAAAAGCTATCGATCCAAAAGCAATCGTGGTGATGGTAAGTTCGTATGTTTCAAAACAAAATATCCAAGAAGCAAAAGATTTAAAAGCAGATTGGTTTCTGATAAAACCTTTCTCCAGACAGAAGTTTTTAGAAACTCTTAGAAAATTTGAACCAAAATAGAGAGGGAAGAAAAATGATTTGTGATAATTGCGGAACAAAAAATGACGAAGCAAGATCTTTCTGTTTACAATGTGGTAATCCCTTAGGATGGATTTGTTCTTGTTCCTTTGCGAATAAAAAGGATGATCTTTTCTGTGGCGGTTGCGGAAGACCATTTATCGAGGGCAATTATTCTCCCGGTTCAGGACAGGCAGATATCGATCTGGCTCTTAATCAATTGAAAGAAAAAGAAATCAAAAATCTCATCGAAGAAAGTTTAATGTTTGGTATTGGGCAAGTAGAAGAAATCGAGCAAGAAGATATTGACGAGATCTTTAAATAAATAGAGGAATAATTATGTTTAGAAATGAAGATAAAAAACTTTTACAAGCTCTTATTCGAAAAAATTTACTCAAAAATGAAGATATTTCCAAGCTCGATGTTGCAGAAAAAAAATCCATCTTAGCAACCGGAATTACAAATACATTAATCAAATATTTAAAAATAAACGAAGTGGCACTTGCGAAAATTATTTCTGAAGAATTTAATATTGCCTACTTATCTACAGTGGCAGGTCTTTCACATGTAGAGATTCCAGGTCTTCCCAACGATACTCTGCCCCGCTACCGCATCTTACCGATTATTCTCGAAAAAAAGGAAATGACGGTTGCCTTTGTTGATCCTCCCAGCCAGAAACATATTGATCAATTGGAAAAAGCAGCGAGCTTACGGCTTGTACCGGTGATTGTTACTTATTCCACTTTTCAAAAACTCCTCAAACCCAAAAGAAAAGACGTCAAAAAAGAGGGTGTATCAAAGCTGAATCTGGAAACAATTGACGTGGTTCAACAAGGAGAAAAATGGGCTGAAACAGCGGATTCCATTCCTAATTTCCCTGCTGCTTCCGAAGTGCTGACACGAATTATTGAACAAGCTTTAGAAGTTGATACAAGTGATATACATTTTGAACCAACTTCCAAGAATTACTTGAATGTAAGATTCCGAATCGATGGAGTTCTTCAAAGAATTGTTACATTACCAAATGTGCTCAAATCTACAATTCCAATGATCCTTAAACAAAATGCAACTGTAGATGCCTTCAAAAAACAACATATTCAGGATGGTTATATTAATTTCACAATCGGTGAAAACAAGATTCATGCAAGAATAAACATAATTCCAACTAATTTTGGCGATAAATTTACCCTCCGAATTCTAACCAAAAGCTTGAATGTTTTAAAATTAGAGGAACTTGGATTATCGCAACACGATATT
>JAUWNO010000076.1 GCA_030612605.1 Armatimonadota bacterium | reverse complement strand
TCATTGTTTTGCTTTAATACATTTTTAATTTCGCTGTCTTTGCAGACATCGGTTAAACCGTCAGTACAGAGTAGGAAGAGAAATTTTTCTGGTAGAGGATAGGAGTAGCTGTTTATTTTTGGTTTTGCGTACAAACCCAGAGCTTCGGTGATCAGGTGTTTTTCACTACTCAGGATAATTTCGTCTTTTGTAATCAATCCTTGCTGATAATATTTCCAGACAACAGAATGGTCTTCGGTTATCTGTTCCAGTTTGTCATCAGTAAAAATGTAAATTCTGCTGTCTCCAACATTATTTAAATAGGCTGTGTTTTCTTTGAGTAGCAGGCTAACCATTGTAGTTGACATATTAGCGTTTCCCAGTTTAATTCCCTGGGAAACGATTTCATTGTTGATAAGTTGTATTTCATGTTCCAACCAGACTGAGATGTTGTTTATATTCTCTTCCGAATAAAAATCATTCATAAAAATTTTGCAGCACATTCTACTGGCTATCTCTGCACCTTGATAACCACCAACTCCATCACACACCACAAAAAGAAATCCTTTTTCCTGAGTATCATTCTCAGGAAGAGGAACAGCAAAGCAGTCCTGGTTTACAGGTGTTTTTATTCCTTGTTTAGAGATGGAAGCAAATTTGATTTTCAATTTTCAAGTCCTTAGATTTTTGTTTAACCTATACTCAATCTTTTCCTAAAAGACTGTCAATGGCACACAAGTCTGTAACTTGCCGAACATCAATAACCTATGCGTTTACGCATAGGTCGTGAGGGACATAGATCTTTTTAGGACGTTTACGTCCTTCCAAAAATATTTCGTCCAACCTATCCAAATGTAAAGCCGTAAACGGCTTAGCAATGTATTTTATCATATCTTCCTACCCGTAAACGGGTAGGTTATTGATAATCTAAAAAGACGTGTGAAAAGAACAACCTTTGAAGAGGTAAGGGCTTACCTATCATCCGCTTTGAAGCATACCAATTACTATTATTCCAATAACAAACAGAATAAGGGCAAAAACGATCACAATTCCCAATATCGGCATTTTGAGAAGAGTTCCGCAGTATTGGCAGCGTTTTGCCTTTGAACTAACCATTTTCCTGCAGGTTCTGCATTTTATCTGTTTCATTCACCCAGCATTGCTTCTTTCAGTTTTGGCAGGTCTGTTTCCTCTCCCAGCCAGATGGAAAACACAGCTTTTTTGAATTCCAAACCTTGAATAGTTCCTTTCAGCTCGTTATTCATATACACGCTTGTACCTTGTTCAGGAACATAAATGATGTCATAAATATCGTCTTTTTTAGCATCTTTTGTGAAGAAGGAATTAAAGGTGACGATTTCCTCTAGCAGGTTGGATGTATCACGCTTGCTGAAACCGGAATTCCAGGCTTCAATCAGTTTTTCCGGAGAAACTGATTTGAAAATAAAATGCATTTTAACTGACATTGGTTCATCTGCTTCAATAATAGTTAGAGCATTATTGTTTTTTTCAAGAAGATAAAGTGCACCTGCATAAACTTTGAAAATAACCTTTTTCCTGATTCCTGCACCGTTTAAAATCAGGGTGTTTTCTCCAGCTTTAATTTGATCCGGAAGAACCTTTCCACCGATTTTCAAACCATAAGTAATGGAAGATAAGACTATGAAAAACAGGACAACAACTAATAATTTTTTGTTCATTTTCACTCCTTTTTTCATTGAGGTAAACTGAATAAGAATTGATGAAAACAGATTCAATTTTTGGTCATTTTTAATATATCAGTTTTAATCAAATCCATCAGTCTTAATCAATGATTCTTTTTCAATTTAACTCATTTTCCTCTGTCTGACTCAATGCTTTTAGTCTAACATCATAATAAATTTTTTCTAAATCAGACTTAACCTTTTAATCTATTTTAATCCTCAACGAGAATTTTGATTTGGTAGATTGCTGGCAAGATATTTTATTTTGGATTCACAGTCTTCTTCTAAAAGAATTCACTATTTTTTAAGAAAAATATTTTTTTATTTGACAGTCAATTCATATTTAATTAATTAATTGTATAGAACTTTTTTAATAAAATAGAGCAGGTGAGGAGTGCAATATGTTAAAAAACAAACTATTTTTTTTAGCTTTATATCTTTTTATCTCTACTTTCCTTTGGACAAGCGAATGGGAATCAGTTGGTCCTTATGGTGGAATGGGTTGTAAAATTTACTCTGTTGTTCAAGATTTTCAGAATCCACAAATACTATATGCAGGCAGCAATGGTGGAATCTATAAAAGCACAGACAGTGGTTTAAGTTGGTTCTCAATCAATAATGGTTTGTGTTATCAAACAATCACATCTCTGGCAATTGACCATGTGAATTGCTCTTGTATTTATGCAGGTAGCAATTCCGGACATATTTTTAAAAGTCAAAATGGGGGAGATGAATGGCTTGCATTGAACCAGGTTTTACAAAATATAAGAGTACGAGAAATAGTAATCGATCCTTCTAATTCAGCTATAATATATGTTGCTCTTGGATTTGGTTCATTTGGCGGAGTTTTTAAATCTATTGATGGAGGTTCATCCTGGATTGAAATCAGTGAATCATTTGAAAATCATAATATCTATTCGCTTGCAATTGATCATAATAATCCAAATTGTATTTATGCCGGTGCAGTATTTCATTATAATCCCATTACTCACGGTGCTTTATACAAAAGCCTGGATTCAGGTTTAACCTGGGAAACCATCCAAATACCTACTTCCCCAAATGTTTATGCCTCAATCAGTGAAATCGCTATTGATCCAAATAATTCTAATATAATCTTTGTTGGTACTAAATGGGATGGAGTCTTTAAGAGCAATGATGCAGGTTTAAATTGGATACAGGCAAATTGCGGAATATGGAGTTTTGAACAATCAAATCATAATGTTATTGTTGTAAATCCATCTGATTCTAGCATTTTATATTTAGGTACACATCCACCTAATTCTTTTGAACCGTGTGTATTTAAAAGTATAGATTCAGGTCTTAACTGGTTTGAAAGTGCTCAAGGGTTAGAAGATAATGATGTGTTTTCTATGATGTTAGCAATAGAAAATTCTGATTTGATTTATGCTGGAACAAACTCCGGTTTTTTCAAATCGCATGATTCCGGAAACTTATGGACAGCTTCCAATGAAGGTCTTTCAACAAGTTTTGTTTTTTCTATTGCAATCAGTCCTTATAACCCTGAAATCTGGATTGTTGGCACAAGCAGAGGAGTTTTTTCTACTTCAGATATAGGTCAAAACTGGAATCAGGGTCTAGCAACCAACGCCTTGATAAGCTCTGTTGCTTTTCATCCTATTTTTCCTACAGTTTATGCAACTGCCGGTATGGGAAGTTATTCTGATGGAATCTATAAAAGTTATAATAATGGAATTTCATGGGGACTTGTTACATATATGATGTTCCCCAATCATATTGCCATAGATAATGTTAATCCTGATAAGATGTATGTATCCACAAATGAGCATATATACAAAACTAATAATGTCGGAGCAAATTGGTTTGTTTCAGATACAGGAATTACTGAATTTCCAGTTTATGAAATTGCTATTGATCCCCAAAATACAAATATATTATTTGCAATAAGTTCAACTCATGTATGGAAAAGTAATGATGGAGCTTCTTTATGGAATGACATTTTTTGGCCATTTGGATTGGAAGATTATAATCCAAATACAATTGCAATAAATCCTCAAAATTCTTTGGAAATTTTTGTGGGTACCTATGCAGGATTAGTAAGAAGTTTGGATGGTGGATCGAATTGGGAAATAATAGATATAGATGATTCTAATATTCAAGATATTGTTATAGATCCGGTTAATCCTATTATACTTTACGCAGGATTAGACAGTAATGGAGTAATCAAGAGCGAGGATTCAGGATTGACCTGGGAAGAAATGAATGAGAATTTATCAAATCAAATAATTAAAACCCTTGCCATAGAACCGATTAACTCAGATTTTATTCTTGCAGGTTCTCTTGGTGAAGGAGTTTTTAAAAATGATTTGGAACAAACTTCAATAAACTCATCTACCATAATTTCAGAAAAAATAATCTCTTTTTATGCTTTTCCAAATCCGTTCAATCCTACAACTACTATTTTTTTTAATCTCACCGCAGAGGACGCTGAGAACACCGAGTTAATAATTTATAATATTAAAGGGCAAGAGATCAAACAATTTTCAATATTCCCCAAACAGTCGCAAGCTCCTTACGGGGCAGGTAATATTCAATCTTCAATTCAATGGGAAGGGAAAGACGAAAATAATAAAGCAGTAAGTTCAGGTGTGTATTTCTATGAACTGAAATCCGATAAAGAATCAATTGTTCGTAAGATGCTGCTGATGAAATAATTAGAAGGAATATTTAAGGATCTCGATATGTTGTTTCTCTTAAAGATATAACTAAAAAAAATGCAGGAGAAATTATGTTCCAACAATATCTTTATAGATGTACGGAAAAAGTAATTCAGGAAATCAATATCGGCTTAATGGAATTTTTGGAATTGAAACAGGAATATTTTACACCGGAAATGATCTTGATCGGAATGTTAGAACATAAAGACTCCGGATTATTAAAAATCTTTGAGGAAGCAGGTTATCAACCGGAAGAGATCAGCAACAAAATCCTGGGAATTTTGTATAACAAACAGGAACTTGTTCCCAGAAGAACCGGAGAAAAATATCAAAAAATCAATCTCATTCCCGAAACTGAAGAACTCTTTAAAGTTGCCCTCGATATCACCAATGAATTTAATGATAAATATATCAGTGAGGATACATTATTTTTAGCATTGTTCCGTTTAGATTATGAATATGTAATCAAAATATTTCATGAAGTCGGTCTGGAAGAGGAGAAGATCAAAACAGCAATCAAAACACTTCGTAAAGGAAGACGAATCACAGATAAAAAAGCAGAATCAAAAGTCGATGTCTTGAAGCTTTTTACATCAGACCTTACGGAAATGGCGAGAAAAGATCAGCTCGATCCGGTAATCGGCAGAGAACAGGAAATAATGCGCGTTATCGAAGTTCTTTCCCGTCGGAAAAAGAATAATCCGATATTAGTAGGTTATCCGGGAGTCGGAAAAACAGTAATCGTGGAAGGACTGGCAAATCTTATTGCTGAAGCAGATGTTCCTGAAACTTTATTGGAAAAAAGGATATTGCAGCTCAATATGGCTGAAATCGTTGCTGGAGCAAAATTCAAAGGTGAGTTTGAAGAAAGGATGAAAGCTGTAAAAGATGAAATAATCAATGCAACAGGTTCAATCATCCTTTTCATCGATGAAACTCATACAGTGGTTTCCAGCGGAAGTGCAGATGGAATCAGCGCTTCAAATATTCTAAAACCTGCTTTAGCAAAAGGACAGTTGCAGTGTATCGGAGCAACGACATTCCAGGAATATAAAAGATACATTGAAACCGATAAAGCTCTCGAACGACGATTTCAGCAAATTACAGTGAATGAACCTACTACAGAGGAAACCATAAAGATATTGAATGGTCTTAAAGTAAAATATGAAACACATCACACGATCGAATATACTCACGAAGCTCTAAAATATGCTGCAGTTCTATCCGAAAAATATATTGCAGATAGATTTTTACCCGATAAAGCCATCGATCTGATCGATGAAGCCGGAGCCAGGAAACATCTGAGAATGATCTATGTTCCTCCTGATATCAGTCATTTGGAGAAAGAAAAAACTAAACTCAAAGACGAACAAATAGTCTATTTTGAGAAGAAGGATTTCGAAAATGTTACTTTAATTCAGCAGAAAATTATAAGCATTAATAAAAAATTAAAATCACTTCGTTCTAAAATGACTAAAACCAGGAAATCCACTGATAAAATCGTTGATGTGGATGATATAGCAGCAGTTGTTACTCGTTGGACCGGAATTCCTGCTCAAAGAATGCTGAAAACAGAAGCCAAGAAACTTCTGGAAATGGAGGTCGATCTTCATAAAAGAATTATTGGTCAGGATATTGCTATTAATGCTATAAGTGATGCAATCAGGAGAAATCGGGCAGGATTAAAAGAATCTTCAAGACCGATTGGAGCATTTCTTTTTTTGGGACCGACCGGAGTTGGAAAGACCGAACTGGCAAAAGCTCTTGCCGAATTCCTGCTGGATGATGAAAAAAAGATCATTCGACTCGATATGTCTGAATATATGGAGGAACATACTGTTTCAAAAATTATCGGTTCTCCTCCCGGTTATGTTGGATATGGTGAAGGCGGTCAGCTTACGGAACAGGTAAAACGAAATCCGTATTCTATTGTTTTGCTTGATGAAATTGAGAAAGCACATACGAATATTTTTAATGTTCTGCTCCAGATTTTTGATGAAGGACATCTAACCGATGGGCAGGGAATGAAAGTTTCTTTCAAGAATACTGTGATCATTGGAACATCAAATATTGGCGGAACGAAAATTATCAAAGATGTAAAAAGAATCGGTTTTGAAACAAAGGAAGACAGCGAAAAAACTTATAATGAAATGAAAAAGCTTATTATGAGCGATGTTAAAAAACTTTTCAAACCGGAATTCCTGAACCGGCTCGACGATATCATCGTATTCCATTCCTTAACAAAAGAGAATTTTAAACAAATCGTGAACCTGGAATTGAATAAATTACAGAAAAGATTGCTGAAAAATGAAATCGAAGTTGGATTTACAAATAAAGTCAGGAAAATGTTATTGAAATTCGGATTCAGTGAATTTTACGGAGCTCGTCCTTTAAAAAGAGAAATCGAAAAAAGAATAGAAAATCCTCTCTCCAGGATGTTGATCAAAAATGAAATGAAAAAGAATAATAAATATATTATCGATGAAAAGGATTCTGAAATTTATTTGAAGAAATAATATATTTCACTTATGTGCAGGAGAAATATACAGGAATTATTTATTGATTTTAAAAAAAATTTAGCAATTAAAGAAAATACCAAATTACAAATTACAAATAAATCTCCAAATCTCAAATTCCAAATAACAAATAAAAAACAATGATCAAAATTACAAATTCAAAACAAATAGAAGCATTTGTTTGTTTGTTATTTCATCATTTTTATTTGGAATTTACCTGCCCCGTGAAATTGCAAAGCAGTATTTCACAGGATAAATTTTTTGAATTTGTTGTATTTGTTCTTTGGAATTTGTTGTTTGTAATTTTATAGTATTTGTATTTGGGATTTATTCGTTTTATTCTCCTTCCGAATTTTTCAGTTCGGAAGGCGCTAACTCCATAAGCTTCTGCTTCGGAAGGACTAAGTATTGTTGAAATAAAAGAGGAATGCTCATTCCAATTTCAATGAGATCAAACCTGCCGCAAGATAGCAAACTGAAGCAATAATAAAGACGAATTTAAAGCCAAATAAGATTGCCGCAATTGTTGCCAGAATCGTACTGATAACAGAAAAGAATCCATTAATTCCCCAAGCCCAGGCAACTCTTGTAGTATCCGATCTTTTGATTTTTATTAGACCCTGTGGGAATGGAATTCCCATAAAAAAACCTAATGGAATAAGAAGTAGAATTGTTATACAAATTTTAATAATTTCATTTTGATTCATGAAGATGGGAAGTATCCAATCAAAATTAAAAAGATAGAAAATAATTATACTGATAATTATCAAACTTGCGTAAAATATCCGGCGTTTTGGATGGAATATTTTATCGGAGAAATAGCTGCCGATTCCTGAAAATATGAGCAATGCTGAGATTATCACGCTCAAAGAATAGGTGGGATGAGATAGAAATAAAATCAGTTTCTGGATGAGCGGCATTTCCACAAAGAAGAAAGCAATTCCGATCAAACCAAAATATGAGATGATCTTTCCATTGAGATTATTTTGCTTTTTCCGAATAAAAAATAATGGCAAAACGATCAAAACAAAGCTGATCAACAGAACCGGAATGAGCAGAATGATCAGTGTGAAATATCCCCACTGCGTAAAAGGGATTTTGTCGGTGCCATATTTCTGAATGTATTTCAGCATTTTCATTTTGAAGATATTGTAAAAATAGGGTCGGTTATCCGAGGATGTTTTAATATCGAATTCGTAATCTTTGATGAAATTTTGTTTGTTTTCAGAAAGTAATTGTTTTGCTGCTAAAAAGTAAATTGGTGTATCGAGTTTGATAAACCTATTTGTTTCATTTTCCTTAATTCCATCATAATAGCAGATATCAAAGAGACGTGATTTACAGAATTCTTTTAAGATGTTTATTCTATTTTCTGATACCGGATTTTTGGAAATTACAAGTGTTGTTGCCTGGATACTTCTGATAAAAATAATATGTTTACTGATATCTTTGATTTTCAAGCTTTCCAATGCAGAAATACAAATATTCAGCAGTTTAAAATTATCTCGCGGAGGATTCACAACC
>JAUWNO010000276.1 GCA_030612605.1 Armatimonadota bacterium | reverse complement strand
TTTTTCTTCTTGCTGAACCTTTTCAAGGATTTTATCTTCACTTGATTATTTGGTTTGTTTCCCCTCGTTCTCCCGAAGGCTTTCGGGACATTTTGGAAAGCATTTTTTGAAAAGTTTTATTTTGTATATTCATTGATTTCTTTAAAAACTTCACAAGTTCTTGAAACTTGTTAAGTTTAAAATATAACCTTTGAAAATATCTATTTAATGGAGTTTCTCTGTGTGTAAAACTTTTCCAGGTTAAGTCTATCCATCAGTGTTTTGAGTTTTTTCTTGACTCCAAAAATGAGCAATTTTTTTTCGCAGATATGCTGAAGTGGTGGAATTGGTAGACACGCTAGGTTCAGGGTCTAGTGGGCATTAGCCTGTAGGGGTTCGAGTCCCCTCTTCAGCACCAATTTTTTTTGCTCACGGATTTTCAAAGATAAACACGGATTAAAAAACTTACAAAATTTTAAAAATTTGGGAAGTTTACAACATTAACCAATAATAACGAAATTCACTTTCCGAAGCTTTCCCAAAGAAATTCTTACAAACAAGATTCGGAAAGTTTAAATTTATCTATCTTCGTTTCCATCCGGCAGCTGCCGGATGGGAATGTAGAAAGGATTTCCAAGCTATGTAGGGTATGTGTGAAAACTGATGAAATGCTCGATATTTTCTCAACCCCCTCTAACTTCCCCTATTTAGGGGGAGAATCTATCTTCTTTTGCCACAGTCAGTTTCCTTCCCCTTCGATAGGGGGAAGGGTTAGGGATGGGGGTCGTTATAACTCTAAGAAATAATTTTCACCCAGGCTGTAGGGCTGCAAACCAGAAGTATCTTTTATTGCAAAATCAGATGCTCAATTAAGATTTTAATTCCGATTCCAATCAGAACAACTCCACCGGTAATTTCAATTTTGTTTCCTAATAATTTACCAAATCTTTTCCCAATTTGAACACCAAAAAAAGAAAAAATAAAAGTAACTAATCCGATAATTAACACAGGTCCAATAATTTGTAGATTCAAAACCGAAAAACTGATGCCAACTGCAAGAGCATCGATACTGGTGGCAAGCGAAAGGCTAAATAAAATAAACAATTTATTTGGATCAAATTTCATGTCAGCTTGTTTTACTTTTGTTGATTCATAAATCATTTTACCACCAATAAAAGATAATAACCCAAAAGCGATCCAATGGTCCCAAGGTTCGATGAATTGCCTGAAACTATTACCAGCCAACCAACCCAGAACCGGCATAATTGCCTGGAAAGCTCCAAAGAAAATGGCTATTTTCAAGGCATAATGAATCTTGAATGTTTTCAATGTAAAACCGCTTGTAATTGAAACTGCAAATGCATCCATTGCAAGTCCGATTCCAATGAGTACTATTGTAAGATAATCCATTTCATTCTCCTGTTAAAGCAATCTTCTCTTCAGCAACATTTTTTTTGCTCACGGATTTTCACGGATAAACACGGATTAAAAACTTACAAAATTTTAAAAAAATTTGGGAAATTTTCAACATTAATCAATAATAACGAAATTCACTTTCCGACGCTTCCCTAAAGAAATTTTTCAAAAAAGATTCGGAAAGTTTACAATACCTGAATTCTCTTTTTTTAAACTTACCAAATTTCCAAAATTTGGGAAGTTTATAATCACTCACCAATAACAGTTACAACAATCTTTCTGTTTCTTGGCTTGATGTCGCATTCCAGATGAAAAATCTGCTGCCATGTTCCCAGTACAAGTCTGCCATTTGTTATTGGGACAGTTAAAGATGGACCAAGCATTGTTGCCTGTAGATGAGAATGTGCGTTTCCATCATGCCAGGTTTGTTCATGTCCATATTTTCTGCTGGGAGGAATAAGTTTATCGAGGATTTCAGGAAGGTCTCTTTTCAATCCAGGTTCAAATTCAATCGTGCCAATTGCTCCGGTACTGCCGATGTTGAAAATATGTGCAATCCCTGTTTTGATGCTGGATTCAGAAACTACTTCTGAAACCTGGTTTGTGATTTCATGTAGATCCCGATGACCGGATGTAGAAAAAGTGATTGATTTTTGGAAAGTCATAAACAACTCCATTCTTTTTTTTGGAAACGAAATTAATCTGTTGAAAAATTAGGTCAAATAAAAAACCGCTTCACCACCCTCCTTCCTAATCCAGCAACTGCCTGATGGGAAGGTTATAACTCTGAAGTTTCTGCTTCAATATTTAAGAATCCTTTCACAAAATTAAACAAAGTTTCATAAAAATTGCGAACCGAAATACAATTTCGGAACGAGCGATGACTTAAGTTAGATTTTGATAAACTTTTCAACTTAACACAAGATCATTCGACTTGTGTCAAGTTTCAGGGTTGGATGAAAAAACAACTTGACTTGCGTACGCTTTTACGTACTTTGTCTTGTGTTGAAATTGGAGGATTTATGACAACCATAAATGTAACCGAAGCCAGAGCAAAACTGTACAGGCTGATTGATGAAACGACTGAAAGCCACAAACCTGTAATAATTTCAGGGAAGAGAGGAAATGCTGTTCTCATATCCGAAGAGGACTGGAACGATATCCAGGAAACTCTTTTTCTGCTTTCTATTCCCGGAATGCGTAAGTCCATTATTGAAGGAATGAAAACTCCTGTGGAAGAATGCTCTGAGGAACTTAACTGGTGATTTGGAAACTTGTTTATACAAATGTAGCTCAAAAGGATTCAGAAAAACTCTCTAAATCAGGATTGAAAGATAAAGCATTAAAGATTTTGGAGATAATAAAAAATGATCCATTTCAGAATCCGCCTTCTTATGATAAACTGGTTGGCGACTTGAAAGGAGCCTATTCCCTACGAATAAATATCCGGCACAGGATTATTTATCAAGTTCTGAAAAAAGAGAGGATCGTAAAAGTAATTCGTATGTGGACGCATTATGAATAAAGAAAAATACATAACCACGGAGTACACAGAGAGCACAGAGAATAATATCTTGCCAATAGTTAGAAAAGATACGTAAGTTGGAAATGAAGAGAAAAGGAGGAATAAGTGACTAAAGCATTATTTGAAATTGCCAAATTAACAGCAGAAAATATAATAAATAATATTACTATTTTGAAATCAATATTACAGTAATATTATCCTTTCCACCAGCTTTATTTGCAGCAAGGATTAAATCTTTACTCTTATTTTCTAATAAAAGTGACGAATTCAAAATCTTTTTAATTTCTTCATCGCTTATCATATCAGATAAACCATCGCTACACATCAGGTAAATATCATTTTTATTTGCTTCATAAATATATTCATTGATTTTTACACTTAGCTCAGTACCAATAGCAGAAGTGATTATATTATTTCTAGGATGATTGCGAATTTCGTCTTTGGTTATTGCTCCTATTTTATATAACTCCCAAACTTCCGATTGATCTTCTGTTAGTTGTATTAAGTTCCCTTTACGAAATCTGTAACAGCGACTATCTCCAACCGAATGAATAATTATTCTGTTTTTAATAAACAAAGATGATACTAACGTTGTACCCATATTTGTATATTCTTCGTGTTTTTGTGAAAGAGCATATATCCGAGCATTTACTCCCTCAATAATCTTTTTCATTCTGGAAGCGATTTGAGAAATATTATCTTGCCGGTCTTCATTTCTGAATATTTGTCTAATTTTTTTTATCAGTCTTTGGAGTGAATATCCTTTAGAATCAAGTTTATAATAGTCCCTAAAAACCCAATTGGCTGTAAGGTTGCTGGCTACTTCACCAGCATTGACTCCTCCCATACCATCACAAAGTAAGAATAGATGGCCAAGCTTATAATCAATATTAT
>JAUWNO010000108.1 GCA_030612605.1 Armatimonadota bacterium | reverse complement strand
TTTTATTAAACCCGCAGTACCGTGTATTATAGTTTTCAGGAACCCACGTTAAAGTGGGCATCTACCTTGTTTGCTTTATAGATCCGGATCGTGTCCGGCTTGTACGCCACAAATGGCTTGATTCCCTCTGAATAATTGGTTCTTAAACAAAGATAATATCACAAGTACTGCAGGTATCATATTTCACTTTCTATAGTTAATTCATCTAAAAGATTATCAATCTTTTTGCTGCTTTGACTTAAAATTTTGTTTTTTTCAACTTCAGCTAAATACTTTTCAGTTAAAATCAGAGAATAAAGAACATACAATTTGTTTTGATCGATTGTATTGAACTTCTCATAGAGTTCTTCCAATTGAGAATCAAGATATTCAGCATGTTCTCTCAATTTTACCGGATTATCGGTTTTAAAGTAATATTTTTTTCCCAGTATTTCAACTTCTATAGATTTCATTTGCCTAAAGTTCGTTTATTTGATTAAAGATATTATCGATTTTATTTGAAGCTTCCTTCATCTTATTTTCATACATTTGAACCTTTTCACGCAGATTCGCATTTTCAGTTCTCAAAAATTCAATTTCTTCTTTCTGCTTATTGCATGCTGTTTCTATTTCAGCAAACTTTCCGCTTTTCTCGGATTGATTTTCCTGAAAAACCAGGTTAGCCTGAAGCAGTTTGTCTTTTTCCTCCACTACAGCAGCATACTTTTTTTTCAGGGTTGTATAACTGTTTATCAATTTCTGAATCTTATCATCTATTCCAATAATTGTTTGCTCTTGCATCTTTCACCTCATCTCAATCTTGCAACTTTTTTCTAAGTTCGCAATAATCGTTTTTAGAAGATTATTTATGAATTCATCCGTCAAGGTTTTTGTTTCCGAACTGAACACCAAACTAAAGGTCAGGCTTCTGTAACCTTCTTTGATTTTATCACTTATGAATTCATCAAAAAGAACCACATTTTTGATAATTTTCGGATTTGTTTTGAAAATTATGTTTTTGATGTCTTTCAGTAAAAATTCTTTGGAAATCACAAAAGATAGATCTCGCAGCACTGGAGGGAATTTGGCAATCGATTTATAGGTTGGATACCGCTTCTCTTGAAGCGAGAAAATGTCATCAATACTAAGTTCAAAAATGAAGATAATTTGCTCCAAACTAAAAGTTTGGGCAATCTTTGGATCCAACTTTCCAAAATTTCCAATGCAATTTTTCCTGAAAATTATATCTGCACCGGAGCCGGGCTGAAAGTAATTTTCTTTTGAAGCAATATAATCAACATCTTCTAAATCCAAACTTGTTAAGAGTTCTTCTACGATCCCTTTCACATCATAAAAATCGATTTCTTTCGGTTTTTCTTTCCAGAAAGTTGGATTCAGATTGCCAGTTAGTAAAACTGTAAGATTGTATTTCTCAGTTGCTAATTTTTCATCTTTTCTGAAGAAAACTTTGTTCAATTCAAAGAGTTTAAGTTCTTTTTGTCCATGAGAAATATTCAAAAGCGTGTTCTTGAAAATTCCTGGTAAAAGCGTTGAACGCATAATAGCAAAATCGTTTCCCAGCGGATTAATGATTTTTGCAACATTTCTGCGTTCATCAGATTCCGGGATATTTAAAGAATCTAAATCTTTGGGATCTGCAAAACTCCAGTTAATTACTTCGCAAAAACCATAACTAACCAGAATATCCTGTAATTTCCTGCGTGCGTAAAAAGAGAGTTTGTTCATAATATTCTGAGATTTATGAAAAGTTTCGACATTGTTGTAACCGTGAAGGCGGATAATTTCCTCGATCAAGTCGATTTCTCTTGTCAGGTCTTTTCTGAAAAACGGAATTTCAAAAAATAATTTGTCCTTTTCTTGTTTATGAAGTCTCAGTTCCAAACCTTCCAAATAATTTATTAATGTTGTATCATCTTCTTTGATTGTCAGAAGTTTTTTTACTCTTGAAGGTCTGAGTGCAACGATATTTGCTTTCTGAGGGTCTGGATATGAATCTAAAGTGCCTTGAAGAAGTGTCCCTCCCGCGATTTCCAGAATTAATTGAGCTGCTCTTTTACTGACAATTTCTGCTGTTTCATCAGAAAGATTTCTCTCGAATCGATAGGATGAATCTGTTGATATTTTTAGTCTTCTGGAAGTTCTGCGGATGTTTGCATAATTGAAATTTGCAGCTTCCAGTACGATATTTGTAGTTTGAGAAGTAATGTGAGAATTTACTCCTCCGATAATTCCTGCGATTGCAATCGGTTTGGATGCATCTGCAATTACCAGATCAGATTGCTCAAGTGTATAAGTTTCTTCGTCCAAAGCTGGTATTTTCTCTTTTTTTGTAGCTCTTCGCACAATAATCTTTTTGCCTTCCAGGTCTTGATAATCAAAGGCGTGAAGAGGATGCCCAAACTCCATCATCACAAAATTGGTAATATCTACTACATTATTGATAGGACGCAAACCAACTGCAAGCAGTCGTTTTTTCAGCCACTGAGGAGATTCACAGATAGTTACGCCTTCAATCATTCTAGCAACATAACGGGAGCAAAGTTCAGGAGCTTCATTTTCCAAAGCTAATGCTTCTTCAATTTTTTTCTTACCGGATTTCAATGACATTTCCGGCAAATTTAAGGGGAGTTTCAGCAGAGCAGAAAGATCGCGAGCCACTCCAACCATTCCCAATAAATCCGGTCTGTTGGGAGTAATTTCCAGCTCAAAACTTGTATCTGTCAGATTTAGATAAGAAGCTAAATCTTTACCGGTTGGAGCATCATCAGGTAAAATCATAATACCATCGTGATTATCTGAAATGCCAAGTTCCTGCTCGGAACATATCATTCCATAAGATTCTTCTCCGCGGAGTTTGACCTTTTTGATTTTGAATTCACCAAGTTTTGAACCGACCGGAGCAAAAGCAATCTTTTGATTTTTCGCACAATTTGGAGCTCCGCAAATAACCTGTTTTATCTCATTTCCGTCATCAACCCGGCAGATGGAAAGTTTATCAGCTTGCGGATGACTGGTTTTCTCCACTATTTTACCGATGATAACTTGTTTTAATTCTTCACCGATTTTATCAATGGATTCCACTTCAATTCCGGAAAAAGTGAGTTTCTCTTCCAACTCTTTGGAATTCAAATTTATATTTATGTATTGCTTTAACCAATTATAACTTATTCTCATTTTTTATCTCAAATTATTGAAATCAGCTTCGATATCTTTCATCAGCAGAAATCAGAACTGTTTCAGGAAACGAACATCATTTGCGAAAAGCATTCTCATATCCGGAATTTTGAATTTGAGCATGGCAATCCTATCTATTCCCAAACCAAAAGCATAGCCTGTATATTTTTCCGAATCGATTTCAAGCATATCAAACACATTCGGATCAACCATGCCTGCGCCGCCCATTTCCAACCATCCGCTTCCTTTGCAGATATTACAACCTTTGCCAAGACAATTCACGCAGATAATATCAATCTCTGCACTGGGTTCTGTAAATGGGAAAAAGTGGGGACGAAATCTTGAACTGATATCTTCGCCAAACATTTTTTTCAAAAATATATTTAAGATATCTCTCAAATCTGCAAAAGTAACATCTTCATCTACAACCAAAGCTTCGACCTGATGAAATGCAGGAGAATGGGAAGCATCATTTTCATTTCTATAACAGCGTCCCGGCGAAATTATTTTTATCGGAGGTTTATGCTTTTCCATCACTCTCACCTGGACTGTAGAAGTCTGAGCTCTCAAAAGAACATCATTTTCAATATAAAATGTGTCGGAAAGATTTCTGGCAGGATGGTCTGGCGGAGTATTCAGAGCGTCAAAATTATGAAACTCATCTTCCACATCCGGACCTTCTGCAACATCGAAACCCATGGAAATAAAAATGTCTTCGATTTCCCTCCAAACCAAAGTAATAGGATGAAGACTTCCTTTTTCATGTTTGCGTCCAGGCATTGTCAGATCAATGAATTCGGATTTGAGTGTTTTTTTATAATCAGATTCCTTAATTGCTGCTTCACATTTTAAAATAATATTTGTTATTTGTTGTTTTGTTTCATTCACGAGCTGCCCAAAAGCAGGACGTTCTTCTTTTGGGAGTGAACTGATTTGTTTCATGAAATTCATCAGTCCGCTTTTTTTCCCAATAAAGCGAGATTTCAGTTGTTGAAGTTCGTGAATAGAACCGGTTTTATCAATTTCTGATTTTGCAGATTCCAGAATTTTATTTAATTCTTCTTTCACCCTGATTCCTTAATTATAGCCACAAAAATTCACAAAATATTTTTGCTTTTTTTAATCTATTTTTGGGCTTTAGCTAAATCACAAAGTTTTCCGAAAGCTGATAAATCATGAAAAGCTAAATGAGCAAGAACTTTTCTATCGATTTCTACATCGGCTTTTTTTAATCCGCTGATTAATTTACTGTAAGAAAGATCATTCATTCTGGCAGCAGCATTAATGCGGATAATCCAAAGTCTTCTGAATTCTCTTTTTTTGGTTTTTCTATCGCGATATGCATAAAGCCAGCCTTTTTCTACTGCCTGACGTGCAGTTCTGTATAATTTGCTTCTTCCGCCTACATAACCTTTTGCAGCTTTCAGAAATTTCTTTTTTCTTCTTTTTGCAGCGACGTTATTTGTTGCTCTTGGCATATTAAAACTCCTTTTTCCTTTGTCTAAATGCCCAGCATTCTTTTCATTCGGGGCACATCTGCTTTGTTAACAAGACCTGATTTACGCAGACCTCTTTTTAGTTTTGTGCTCTTTTTTGTAAAAATATGACCTGCATAAGCATGAGAGCGTTTTAATTTACCTTTTCCCGTTACTTTGAACCTTTTTGCCACACCTTTTCTTGTTTTGAGTTTTGGCATTATTCCTCCTGGATTATTCGATATTTATACTTTGAAATCCACGCCCCATTTTTCGGCACAGATATTTATCATTTGTCTTTCCGTATCTTTAAATTTCTTATCGGACATGGCGATTTCTACAAGGTCGTTTAAAACTGTGAGAAATTTTTCCTTATCATCAAACATTTTTCTTACTGAAGAGACCGACTCTTTAAGTATTTTTATCCAACCCTGATAAGAATCAAATGTATTATACTGCGCATGAACTTCTTTAAGAGTTTGAGTAACAGTATCCGGGTTTTCTTCTGGAACCCATTCTATGATTTTCTTTAAGATAGAATTCATTTCCTCTTTGGCGAGGACATCATCGCTCAAATGAGCAAACGAGATATAAAGCGAAATCAAAGTTCGTAATGGTGTCATTTCCATTATTTCCTCCTTTTCTAATAATATTTCTTCTTTAACCTGATAAAAAATCAGCTTATCTATTCTTCTTCTGAATTTAATTTTTCTAAGATATTATCAATATCTTTTTTGGGTGAAGCGATCATGGAGATGGTTCTGCCTTCACTTTTTGCAGGACTATCAATTTCTATCAAATCTTTCAGGTCTTCCTTTATTCTATCCAGAAGCTTGAAACCAATATCCTTGTGTGCAAGCTGTCTGCCGCGAAATCTTACAGTAAATTTCACTTTATTGTGTTGTTTCAGAAATCTTAAAGCATTGTTTTTTTTGAAATTATAATCGTGTTCTTCCGTATTGGGTCCGAATTTAACTTCTTTGGTTTGCACAATATGTTGCTTTTTCCTGGATTCCCTGAGTTTTCTCTCTTTCTGGTAATGATACGGTCCAAAATCCATAATTTTACAAACAGGCGGATTTGCATTTGGAGAGATTTCAACCAGATCTAATCCTGCTTTTTCGGCAACAGATAAGGCTTCTGTCAGAGAGATAACGCCAACCTGTTTTCCCTGCTCGGAAATCAATCTGACAGATCTTGCCCTGATTTGATTATTAATTTTCTCTTTCAGCACTGTCGGGTTTATTCTTGCTTTACCTCTACGTATTCTTATCGAAATAAGAACCTCCTTAATAATTTTTTTTCAACGAAAAAAGCGGATGGAAATCCACCCGCTTAATATTTATTAAAATAATATTTCAATTACTATAATTCTTTTTTTAAAACCTTACAAGTATTCAATTCAGCATCTAATTCTTATGAATCTTATGAAACCGCAAGGTAGAAGCGGGTAGCTTCATTTTTCTATCAATTTCAAACAACAGAGCTAAAAAAAAATAACCTTTTTTCGAGTCAAGATTTTTATTTAACTTATCGTGTTTATTTGAGACCATTTAACCACAAAGGCAGGAAGACACAAAGATTTTTTTAGGATAATTTTCATAAATAATTCTGATTTATTTATGAGGGAAAATATCAATCTGAGCTTATTTATAGAGTTTTTAAACTTTTCGCATTTTTATTAACTAATCTTTCCGACACGTAAGTTCTTATAAAACGAGGGACGATTTTTTGTAAAATGCATAGCAGCCTTTTATTTGAAAGAAGTTAGGCAGATTTCTTAAATTCTTTATTATCTGCTTCAGTAATCTTATCTATCCATTCCTTTCGCTCGAAGAAAGTCCGAAGTAATTTATCAATATTTTTCCTTAAATCAAATAAATTAGTATAACCAAGTTCAATTGCATAATCTACAAAATCTTTAGCATAACGGACAAACATAATTTCAACAAATGTGTTCAACCACATATCAAATAACTCCTGATAGAATTCCAATACAATCTGTCCCATCGGTTTATTGTTGTTCAGCTCTTTTCGATAACAAAACATGGAATAAAATACATAGCGTATGGTTAGGTCAGCGACCATTGCCGCATAATTGGATGATTTACTCTGATCATATCCGAAATATTGACGAATCTCCTTGAAGATGCACTCGATACCCCATCTTCTCAGGTATATTTTCAATACTTCCATCTCAGAGAGGTTGGTGTCAGTCGAAATTATCGCTTTCCATCTTTTTACATTCGGATACTTGAAGAAGCATACTTTTACTTTTCCGATTACAGTTCTTTCCTCATTTTTATTTGCAGTGGAAACATTAAGCAGTTCAATTTCAAGTGATTTGTATTTTATTCCTGAAATCGTATCGTAATGCCATTTCCCAGCCCGGCGATACAATTCTTTCAAACTTAAAAAACGTTCTCCGTATTTATACTTCTGATTTCCGTTTTTCAACATGGAAATCAAAATTTTTCCCGCAGGTAC
>JAUWNO010000114.1 GCA_030612605.1 Armatimonadota bacterium | reverse complement strand
GGTGTGTTAGTAGAATATTCATAGATGATACTCGGATTAGAAGGATTACTGAAATCTACTATGAAATAATAGCCAATATGAAGATCGTAATCACAAGCTGAGATAAAAGCGAAATTATCATGTAACGTCATACTATTTAGTTTTTCAGTAAATGGGAATTCACTTTTTAATATGGGATTGCATAAATCTGAAACATTATAGATATTGAAGCTATGTCTTTCTAATGTAATAGCTAAATCCTCAAAAGTCTCTATTTGACGTGGATATTCAGATGTAAGTTTAATTCCTCCAATTCTATGATAGACAGAAAAGCATTTTGAAGATATGAATAAAAATAAAATGATAAAAACTACTTTGGTTTTAAAAGAGTAATACATATTTACCTCCTCTTTATATTTTTCAATTTGCAGCTAACGATTATTTACGATAAGTTTCTTCCTGCTTTTCTTCTTGCTAATCTTTTGGCATTGATGATAGCTTTCCTATTTCAGAAGCAAACATTTCTTCATTGCAACAGATTCACCATCAATATTAAGTTGATAGAAATAAATTCCAGAACTTACAGGATTTCCAGATTCATCGTCACCGTTCCAGATGACTGAATGCTGACCGTCCGGCAGTTGCCGGATGCCGCTGACAAGCTGTTTCACTTTTTGTCCTTTCAGATTGTAAATTTCAATCTTTGCGTTCTTAGCGTCCTTTGCGGTTAATGAAAAAGAAATCGTGGTACTTGGATTGAACGGATTGGGATAATTAGATAATTCAGGGATAATTCCAGGAAATTCGTCATCTACACTAACCACATATGTTTCATTGCTCAGTCTTGATTCTGCATTTGCTTTTATCACTGCTGTCACACAATAAAAATATGCTGAAGAACCGGAATAATCACAATAGGTTGTATCGATTACAGTTGTGTAGTTAAGTTTTGTATAAGGACCACCTGGAGGACTACCTGGAGTTTCACTGCGATAGACATTATATCCAGCAATATCAGGTTCGGAATTTGCATTCCAGGTCAGATAAACATGGTCTGTATAAAATCCTGCAACCAGATTTTCAGGTGGTAGCGGATGCAAAAAACCTGTGTTCCAGGTATCATGGAAATAAGTTCCCCATTCTGTGAGATAACTTCTGTATTGAACGTTCGGTATTGTCCAGAGGTTTACTGTTCCAGTGCTGACTACAAGTGCGATTTCAATAACACCATCTCTATTTACATCAGCTACCACAGCGCTGTTTACAGCAGATACACCTCCGGCTGAAATGGGCCAGTCTTCAACGAGCGAACCATCTCCATTGAATGCATGAAGACTACCGGAATTATCTCCGATGATGATCTCTCTTTCTCCATCATCATCAAGGTCAAAAATGATTGGAGAAGATTCCAGACCGGGAAGTGCAACAGGCCATCCAAAGACAACTCCTCCTGTTAAATATCTTGCAGATAATTCATCTGAATGCCCACCACCGAAAATTTCAAAGAACCCATCATTATTGACATCTCCAATTATTGGCATAACATAAGTTTGCGGACCGGGAAAGACCTGAGGCCAGTTTGTGTAATTTGTGCCATCATGATGATAGATACCGACATAATCTGTATTAGATGAATAATATGAATGAAGTATCTCCAGATCAAGGTCTCCATCGAGGTCTGCCAATATTGGTTGAGCATAACTCATTCCTCCGGCAACATTCAATTTTGGCCAGCCAGGTTTGATGTTTCCATCTTTATCCCACAAATACACTGAATGATAAGAAACAGCACAGATCTCCGGAATTCCGTCATTATCAACATCACCTACAGATGGAGTTGCCACGCACATATAATCCAAAGGTTGAGGCCAGCCCGGATAAGGTGTTCCATCATGATTAAAGACAAGAACACGTCCATCAGGATAAAGTCTCTGCCCCAGAATTATTTCCAGATCACCATCATTATCAAGGTCATAAATAACAGGTGATTTCAAGGCACCGGTTTCTCCGACATTCTGAGGCCAGCCCGGAACGTCTGTGCCGTCGTTATGCCAGATGTACAGTGTATTAGCTTTTCCTACTGCGACTATTTCTAAGCCGGGATAATCCGGGTCAACATCACCAACAGCACATTTGGATTGTATCTGGTTAAGATAATATTTGGGCCAGCCCTGAATGTAATTACCCATAAAATCCCATACATGAAATGAGCCGTCTGTAGAGCCTGCCAGAATTTCAAGATAACCATCATTATCCACAATATCTGCCAGAGTTACTCCAGTAGGTGCGAAGGGATAGGTAGTTGCCATCGAGTTTGGCCAGCCCGGCATCTGCTCCGGTTGGGTGCGACAATGTGTTTGGGCTTGTTGAATTGTCTCTTTAAATTCAAGTCTTCCATCAAGGTCTGTTCTGTAAACATCTACAGATATTAATTCTGAGCCAGCATCCTGATTGTCTGCAAAAAGAATTGCAGAAAATGAGATTAATCCAAAAACTAATAAACATACAAACTTGCTTTGAAAAATAATACTGCTTGTTTTCATGTCTCCTCCATTTTATTTTAATAATAACATTTTTTTGGTTTCACTCACAAAATCATTAGTTTCTATCCTATAAAGATAAATTCCTGACCCAACAACTTTATTGTTATCATCAGTTCCGTTCCAGATAATTTGTTGATTTGGAGATTGAGTGATTTGGAGATTTGAAAAGGTTTTGATTTTTTGACCTTTCAAATTATAGATTTCAATCTTTGCGTTCTTAGCGTCCTTTGCGGTTAATGAAAAAGAAATCGTGGTGCTTGGATTGAATGGATTGGGGTAATTGCCGAGAAGTTTTGTGACCGGTACAATCAGAGCATCTGCACCTGTTTCAGGATATAACGCAAAATCAACTGTAGTCGTTTGATTCTCCAGCACAACTACATCATCGACAGTTAGATCACAATATCCTTCTGCTGTACAGGTCAAACCATCGTACACACCAACAGGGATGTTTTCCAATAAATATGCACCAGTTGAATCTGAAAAACTTATGAGAGCAATACAAGCACCTTCGATAGGAACACCTGAGTAAAAATCAGTTACGGTTCCACCTATATTACCGGTAGGTATTAAACCTTCATCCTGGAAGATAAGGAAGGCAGAATCAGTAGTAACGAATAAATGATTATCCTGTACTGCAACATTATAACAGCATCCGGGAATTGGATATGATTCCAAATGAACAGGAGCTTCCGGATCAGAAATATCGAATTTCAATAAATCATATTCGGCAATATAGAGATAATCGCCTGAAATGCAAATACCCGTTGCACCGGTTACATCATCATAGGTACAAATTATTTGCGGGCTATTAATATCGGTTATATCTACGATCTGGAAATGCTGATCACAAACAAGATACAACAGATTTCCCTGAACAACCATATCTCTCGCATAATTACACACAGTTGTGATTGTAGTTACCAACTGTGGATTTGAAGTATCATTTACATTTACTACCCATAAAGTATAAGCACCATCTCCGGCAATGAAGGCATATCCGTTATTTACGCAAATCCTGAGAGCATTACCGCCAAGAGTTAAGAAACCTTCCAGAGATGGATTGGACGGATCCTGCAAGTTCAATATTGTAAGAACATCACCATCTAAAATATAAACTAACAAATCTTCTGCAAAAATATCTTTAGCAGCAGCCGGATATTCTCCGGCAAATAGCGGAGCATCAGGATTAATCACATCGATCACAGTGAAAGTGGGTGTCCAGTCGATATTATCCTGCATGAAAACATAATTATCTCTCACATCGAGATTATTGGGCATTGCCCAGAGATCTAATGCATATTCTCCCCTTAAAAATGGATTTTCTAGATCACTAAAATCAATTATTTTTAATCCCCCGGGAATCAAATAAATTTCACCCATATCTGCCAGAAAAGCAAAATTCTGGTTTACTTTCACTTCCTGAAGCCAGTACGGTCTTTGCAGGCTTCCTTCTAAAAATGTGATGGATGGAACTTGAACATTCAATATTTCCAGGAAGGATGTTTCAGATGAAAATAGATAATTCCCATCAAGAAATATGGATCTCACATTATCCATCGTAGAAAAACTCTGAGCAATGAATGGTGAATTCAAATTGGAAATATCGACAACATCCATATTATCCGATGCAACAAAGGCGTAGTTTCCTTCAACTTTAACATCGTGGGCAGAACCGGATGTTGAAATTTGCGATTTGAAAACAGGATTCAACGGATCAGTTACATCAACAATTTCAAGACCGTTATTATGGTCGGCGATAAAAACATATCCGTTTGAAAATGCAACATTATTCCCATATCCCGGAGTGCTGTAGTTAGAGATGAAAACAGGATTTTCCGGAACTGTTATATCCAGGATAGTAAGCCCCATATTGCCTGTATCGGAAATGTAGGCATAATTTGCTTCAATATCGATTCCGACTGCTCCCGGCAGCGGGTAAAAACCGATTGAATCCGGCTGGACAGGATCTGTAATATTCAGAACCATCAGACCTGATCCGTCAACTACATAAAGAATGGGATCGCATAAAAACAGAGTGTGCGCTCTTTGCAGAAGATATGTTGAAATAAGTTCCATATTATTTAGATCAACGATTCTTAAACCATCTTTATCACCGATATAAGCGAAGTCCCCTTCTACGATGATATCATTTGTGCCGGTTATGCTTTTGCTTCCGCAGGGAATGTATAATTCCGAAACAACTACCGGGTTTGAAATATCGGAAATATCGAGGTGGCAGAGACCGTTATTGAATGAAGCCCACACATCGGTTCCGGTTGAAAATACATCCGTAAGTGCCGACCACATACAACTTCCCACATATTCGATTGTCTCTTCTCTTGTATTTCGCTCAATAAGATCGCTACTAGTTTTCCAACCATACGGGAATTCATTATTTGCTTTCTTCTGGGAAATATCCTGGTTAACAGAAGCAATAATTGTGGAAGTAAAAATGAAAAATAATGAAAACAGGATTATTGTACTCAACGGTTTCTTTTTATTAAACATAATAATTTCTCCTCTCTTTTTTGCTTTATTAAACTCGTTCCAATGCTCCAGCGTTGGAATGCATTGTTTCCGCTCCTGCGGATGAATATAAATTTACAGGGAACATATTTCGATGCATGCTGTCTATCCTTGAAAGGGCTAATCTGGAAGAATTTGTGAAAGAAGCTTTTTCAAGGTTATTTCAAAAGCAGCATCCTCTTTGTTTCAGAAAAATCATTTCCTGCTTTTAATTGATAAAAGTAAATTCCTGAAGATACAGGTCGATTGTTCTCATCGGTTCCGTCCCAAGTAACAGAACCTATCGTTCCCAATCCCCCGTTTGGGAACGATAGGTATGTTTTCACTTTTTGCCCTTTCATATTATAGATTTCAATCTTTGCGTTCTTAGCTTGCTTTGCGGTTAATGAATAAGAAATCGTGGTGCTTGGATTGAAAGGGTTGGGATAATTATGCAGATAGAAACCAGACAAGTTAATTATTTGTTCTTCATCAATTTCAGTAAGTATTTCAGTTTGGATACAGCCTGTATTGAATCTGTCATGTTTGAACATAGGCCAGAATTCGAAATCCGGGAAGAATGCATCATCTTCATCCAGTAAAACAAGATTCCCATAATTTGAAGAAAAAACCAGTTCGATATCACCGTCATTATCCATATCTCCCAGTGCAGGTGTAGGACTGAATGTTCCGGAACTTCCGTCATCATCAAGATAATATGGATAGCCATCCACAATAGAAGCATCAGCATGAAGTGCGAAAATATGATTATGAACTTTTACAACAATTTCAACATTGGTTGTATCGCCATCAATATCAGCAATAATTGGAGAGGAATTTATATTTCCCGCTGAACCGGTATGCTCCAAAATAACAGGCCAATTTGTTACAGCACTACCATCATGATGGAAAGCAAAAAGTTTTTCCAGATAAGTGGGATAAGAAACATACCCCCCGATTAAAATTTCAAGGTCTGCATCTTCATCTATATCTCCCAAAGCAGGAGAAGAGAGCCTTCCGTAATGGACAGTTTTGGGCCAACCAGGTTTAAGATTTCCTTGAGAATCAAGAACATACAATGAATCTTCGTTAGTTTCGCTATAAGCAACAACAACGATTTCAAGCTGTCCGTCATTATCCAGGTCACCGATTGCCGGAGTTGCTTTTACTACTCCACAGGTTTCAAAAGGAAATCCATCCACAACAGAACCATCAATATTCCAGGCATAGATCTCAAAAGACTCCGGAACAACAGGTCCCTGATAAGTTCCTGCAACAAACTCAAATTCTCCATCATTATCGATATCTGCAATTGCCGGAGAACCAATATCCTCAGGAGCACTGACAGGCCAGCCCGGTAATACAGTTCCATCATAATTGAAAATATAAAGCGAATTACCCGTAGGATAAATTATTTCCAGCTCTTCATCTTCATCAACATTGAATAAAACAGGTGATTTATTTGCTCCATGGTATATTGGAAATCCCGGAAGAGGATTGCCGGATGAATCCCACACATAAAGTGTTGACCAGCTTCCAACTACAATATCTGTAATTCCGTCATTATTTATATCGCCGATAGCAGCAGTGGCAGAAATAGGAGAACCAACCTGTTTGGGCCAGCCGGGCAGGTCATTACCATTAATATCAATTGCATATACGAAACCAGCTCCATAAGGATTCGGTTGATGACCGTACGTTGTCATTATTACATCTTTGATACCATCTCCATCCAGATCTGCGATTTTAAGAGCAGAAAGAACAGGAGATTGT
>JAUWNO010000420.1 GCA_030612605.1 Armatimonadota bacterium | reverse complement strand
GTACCTTATGATTATAAAATCCAAGATGTAGAATGGAGAACAGCATTTAAGAATAACTGGAATAATGGAACATATTGTCAAACTGTAGCAGGAACTTTTGATGAATCATCTACTTTTTTATGGTATGATAGAATTAAATTAATACAGGATGTAGTAATTCCAGAGTCAAGTTTTCTTAAAATTTTTAATTACACTTGTTTAAATTCTGATAACCATAAGATATTCATTGATGGAGCTATAAATAATCTATTTAATGATTATTTCCTTAATACTGGTTTAACAGTTCAGAATTCTGATATTGAACTTGATTATGTTGTTTTTGATAATTCACCAATTAAAGCATATTGTACAATAGAAGATGATAATTTTGTAACAATTCACAATAACTGTGAACTAAGAAATACAGAAAACAGTACTGCTGTTGAAATTACCAATTATCCAAACTTTGAAATTGAAGGTAACATCATTGAAAATTGTCATAGAGGAGTATATATTTACGAATCAGGAACGGGGCTTAAGCATACAATTAAAAACAATATCATTCGTGAATGTCCAAATGGCAGTGGAATATACTTGTACCATTCATATGCTGATATTATAGGACATAATGTTATTTATAACAACTATAATGGAATATCATTGATGAGAAACTGTAATTTCAACCTGATAGGTTCTGAAGATTATCCTCTTCAGATCATCAGGTATAATGAAGATGATGAAGTTTTGTTTACTTATGACAGTAGACCTGGAGATTTTTATTTCAACAAAATTTATGATAATAATCATGATGACAGTTATGTTTATTGCAGAGGTGTTCCACCTATTCATGAACCGGTAGATATTTCCAATAATAACTGGGGAGAAGATTTTAATCCTGTATTAGATTTATATCCTTATGACCTTTATATCTATCTACCAATATGGGATCCTGGACAACCTCGTAGTCCTGGAGATGATCCTGCAAGAAATCTATTTCTTTATGGAAAACAGTATGAAGAAGCTGAAGATTATGTACTTGCCGAACAAACGTATAAACAGGTGATCTCTGACTTCCCAGAATCTGATTATTCATTAATATCAGCAAAAGAACTTCTTGCATTAGAAGATAAATCAAGTCAAAATTATGTAGGTTTGAAAACGTATTACGAGACTGAACCAAATATGCAATACAATGATGTAACCATTAAATTATCGGAATACTTGTCAAATTATTGCGATATAAAATTGGAAAATTATCCGGTAGCAATAGAGTGTTTTGAAGAGATTATCTTAGATCCTCCATCTGTTGCAGATTCTGTTTTGGCAGTTATAGATGCAGGTTATACATATCTTCTTATGGGTGGAAACGGTAGAGGAGGTTATGTTGGTAGATTACCTGAGCTAAAACCCAAATCAAGAGAAAGCTTTGAAGCAAATCGAGATAGAATGCTTTCCGATTTATTAGAAAGTGATAATGGTCTTAATGGAAATTCTTTTATTCCAAACATTGCAGTCTTGCATAATAATTATCCAAATCCGTTCAATCCTGAAACAACAATTTCTTTCTCTATTCCTAAAGAAAGTAAAGTTGAACTAACAGTGTATAACATCAAGAGCCAAAAAGTAAAAACACTAACAAAAGACGTATTTGCAAAAGGCTTCCATAAATTAATATGGAATGGAAAAGATTCGACTGGAAAAGAAGTTGGTTCAGGTGTTTATTTTTATAAATTGAATGTAAATGGTATAACGAAACAAATACATAAATGTATTTTAATGAAGTGATGTTTAACTTTATCAAATCAGCTCTGGAATAATCTCGGGCTGATTTGTTTTTACTGATAGAAAGCTGTGATTAAAAATGCACACAGGATAAACAAGAAGATAAGCAGGAAGAAACCTGTTGTAAAAAAACATTATAGATTATATTTAGAGTCCATCCGTAATCACCCCAAACCACCCTCTTTAAAAGAGAAGACCAGCTTATTATCCTGTTTTTTGTAAAATTTGTCTATTACAATCCATAATTATATCCCTTTCAACAAGTTATATGACTGAGATCGAAGTGGGAAATGTTTATCATAAATATTTCTTCATATCCTGATCTTTGACTCTTGCATAAAGCTCGATATATTTTTTCACAGGACTGAATGCTATTTTGGGAAACAGGACTTCTTCAACCTGGAAAAACCCGACAGACTGACTCATCTCTACCAAGATTTTAACCGGCTTTTCTCACCAGGAAGAATATGCACTTTTTGTATTGCTGTCGAAGAATATTTATGAATATCTCCAACGCGTGGTTTATTGGAAATCAAAGTGGAAATCCGCGCTCTTCCTTTTTCCATATCACAACCATCACCCACAAGAACCAAACCTGCTTCCAGAGAATGAATGGGCTGGGTTGCCATATGCCCGAAAATGCCTTCAATTATCAGTGTTTTCAGA
>JAUWNO010000260.1 GCA_030612605.1 Armatimonadota bacterium | reverse complement strand
GCAAGCGCTGAAGATGATGTTATTCCTGAAACACATCCTGATTGGAATGAGAATCTACAGCTTGTTGTGGATACGCTCACAACTGTTGGATTCGACGGAGATTATCGCTTATACGAATTTTTACCAGCTTATAACTCTCTGGAAACCTCACCTCTGGGAACTCAATTCAGCCAGTATAACAACTATGATATTGTTATGAGTGCATCCGTCAGAAGTCATAGAAGAGGAGTTGACGATGATGGTGACGGCTTAATCGATGAAGACCCGATTGGATATGGGTTTCCCTTCAGAGCCCCGGATGAATTGCCTGCAAGTTTTAGCTTGTATGGAAATAATTACTTACCGGAAGCACAAGATTTATATGGTATCCTTCCAATAATTGAACATTATGACATCTGGTTTCCTCTTGGTTTTGTAGATCTGAGCGATGAATCAAATGAATTATATAATTTTGCTCAACCTAAAGATGATGATATTGACGGTCTTTTAGACGAAGATGGATATCCTGTATCCGAGCAAGATTACATTGGTTATTATTTTGATTACAGTCCCTTTGGAACTTTGGGAGATAGAGATTTCGGACCTGCACAATCAAGTAATACTCATGTGCCGTTGAATGTTCGTGTGCGCCAGATGAGTTATCAATGGAGTTATGAATATATCAAAAACTTAATTTATATTGAATTCAATATTACAAATATGAATATCGCTTATGAAGATAGTCTTTACGACTGTGCAATGGCTATTTATATGGATTGCGATGTGGGACCTCAAGCCTGGGGTGCGTTTTATGATGATGACGTCAGCAGTTATGTAGGCGAACCTTATGAGTTTGCCTATACTTATGATTGGGATGGTGATGGTGGATTAACTACCGGTTTTGTTGGTTCTCGTGTTTGTACTCCAAATCCTGATTCTTTAGTATTCGCTTGCTGGACCTGGAGTAGTGGTAACGGTCCTGATGATTGGGATCAACTTGATTACTTCAATGTAGGCAGCAGAAAAACTGCCAACCAGAAATATTGGCTCATGACAGATAGAAATCCCGATGATTCAAAATATACTTCATTAAAAGATTTTCCGAACACACAGGTAGGAAATCCCACTGATACCAGGTATCTTTTTGCCTTCTTTGGTGATATGCAGGGCATGTCGAATCCAACATCAGGCTCATGGAATCTAGGTCCGGGAAGAACAATGAAAATTGTGACTGCTGTTTTTCCAGGAGATGACATTCCGGAATTGATGGATCAGGCTGAATGGGCAAAAGTAATTTACGAAAATCCTCAAACTCTTACCACAGTAACTTTACCGGATACATTTATTCATTACGTTGCTCCTGAGCCACCCAGAATTCCCAGGATGTTCGCCGAGCTTGTTGATAATGGAAACAAAATCAGCGTATTTTGGAATAACAGATCTGAACTGGAAAATATAGATACAAAAACAGTAACCAAAGGTCAAGTGGGATGGCAGGATATTATTCCCGGTATTGACAGCCATATATATCAATATGGAATCCAGCAGAATTTATATGGATATTTTCCTGATGAATTCGCACCACCAGACCCAGCCGGCTATCTGGATCCTGCCAGAGTTAATCCCTGGACTGCCTATAGATTGCGTCACGATTTTCAGGGTTATACACTTTGGGGCAGATCCGGAAGCGGTTCCCAGGAAGACTGGATAGAAATTGATAGATGGGATAAGATCGATACAGCTCAGGATTTACTTGATTACCAGGTTAACAGCGATAATGATTCACTTTTTTATAATTTCGGTGGTGATCTGGGAATCGATAAAGGACTGCCGCAACCAAAGATATTAGACCAATCCAATCCTGAGCATGAAAAATATCTGAACTATTTTCTTTATAATGGATTTTATGAATTTATTCCATACGAAGATGGAGATGTTTTCTATGGTGAACCTATCTTCAATTATGAAATCGTTTACAGTGACAGTTTGCAAAATCATGCAAATAGTTTAAGTTTTGATGATCAAGCTTTATTATTCAAGAATCCTGATATGAGAGAAGATGTTTATCTTGCTATTTACAATGATAAATTCATTCCTCTTGATTTTCATGGTGGACAGGCTTATGTCAGCGGTGGTGTAGAAGATACTCTACATACAAATCAGCGTCTTGCAAGCAGGTATTATACCTCCAAAATTGTCCGTCCTCCAAAGGGAATCGAATATTATGTTGCCTCCACTGCTTGGGATAGAGGAATTCCGGAGATGAATTTACAAGCACTCGAATCCGGAAGAGATGCTGATGCAAATATGAAAATACTCTTCCCCGGACCTTCGGCAAAAAGCAATATGAAAAATATTCATGTTGTACCCAATCCTTATGTAGGACAAAGCAAATTTGACGGCAGACGCGAAAATGATGACAAAGGTGATAAAAGCCGTCGAATCTGGTTTGTTAATCTTCCGGAAAGATGCACGGTTAAAATATTTACACTTGCCGGAGATTTGGTTGATGTGCTTCATCATGATGGTGCAGAAACAGAAGATATCATTTCTGTAAGCAAAGCTGCTTACGAAGGTGTTGCTGCCAGCGGAATGGAACCCTGGGATCTGCTTTCCAAAAACAACCAGATAATTTCTGCAGGTGTTTACCTTTTCTCCGTGAAAGACCATGATAGCGGAGATAAAAAAGTCGGTAAATTCGTGATTATCAAGTAAGAGGAAATGATTAAATAATATTTTGCTGTTCTTTTTGTTGTTTCAACCGAGACGGTTGAAACACAACGTTTCTGCAACATCGTCTCTGTGTTGCCTAATGTTCAAAAAAATATCACCTTCCGACCGGGACGGTTGAAGGAACGAGTTCTCCGATTAAATTTTTATTTCTTCAAATTCCAAACCGAATTTATCTTTGCTTTTGATTGCTTGTATATATTTCACATTTGGATAATTGCAAGATTCCACCAGTTTGATTATATCTTTCATGTTGAAATAAATCAATTCCGGTGCGTAAATTTACGGTCCGCAATTTTACGAACCAGAAAATATCCTTCTAATAAACTTCCTAAGTTTTTCAGATCAAATATACTGGTAAAATATTTCTCTTCTCATCAAGTTTTTGCATCATACTAATCAGGTAGGTTGTAGCATCTGGATAAATTTGAGAAAATTTCTTCAAATTTTGCATTGAACCATCGTTCCATTTCACTTCCAAAGCAAACAGCCTGTTTTCTTTTTGCAAAATGAAATCAATTTCCTGTTTTGCTTTTGTCCGCCAGAAATTAATCTTTGTAAGAGGATCAGATTTTTTCAATAACTGGCTGAAAACATTATTCTCCAAAATTTCTCCTCTATCCGTTCGAAATTCAATTCCACTGAAATTGGAAATGAGAAAGTTTCGTAAACCATTATCAATGAAATAACATTTAGGTGTTTTCCGTAATTCCGAAGATAAATTTCTATAAAAAGGACGAATCATCTTAATGATATAACTCGATTCTAATGAATTAATATAGTGTTCAAGAGTTTGTTTGTGCAGCCTGGTTTCTGTTGCTAATTGCGAAATATTTATCTCCTTCCCCATAAAAGCAGCAAGCAATTTTATCAGATGATTGAACTGTTCAATCTTTTCCAGGTGAAAAATATGACGAATATCTTTCATTACATAAGATTGAATAATATCTTGCAGAACTTTGACTTTCCTGGTTTTATTCGTTTGAAGAACAACTTTTGGGAAGCCACCGTAAATTAAATATTCTTTAAGTAAGTGTAATACTTTTTCTCTTTCAAATCGTAATGGGTCTTCATTTAATTCAAAAGTATTGTGTTGTTGAAGAATATCGGCAATTCTGTATTCATTTTGAAATAAGCAGAATTCAGAAAAAGTAAGAGGATACAGCTCAAAAACGATTTTTCGTCCCACCAACGATTCTTTGAATTTTTTACGAATTTGCAGGGAGGAAGAACCACTGAGAATGAGTTTA
>JAUWNO010000469.1 GCA_030612605.1 Armatimonadota bacterium | reverse complement strand
AAGCGTTTGCATAAATTCTTTATATTCGCTATCAAGAAAGGAATACAGTTCTTCTTCCACTTTCTTAACATCAATGAGTTCAATCTTATCCAACAAACCCTCGTTTGCCATAAAAATGATAAAAATCTGTTTTGCCACCGGAAGAGGAGAATATTGTCCTTGTTTAAGAATCTCGATCAATCTTTCACCACGTCGAAGTTGAGCCTGAGTTGCTTTATCAAGGTCGGAGCCGAATTTTGCAAAAGCTTCCAATTCCGTATATTGAGCCAAATCGATTCTCAATTGCCCGACAACACCCTTCATAGCTTTGATCTGAGCATTACCACCTACACGAGATACAGAAAGTCCGGCATTGATGGCAGGTCTGATTCCGGAATAGAAGAGACGGCTTCCCAGATAGATCTGTCCATCAGTAATGGAGATAACATTTGTCGGGATATAAGCTGTGATGTCATCTGCTTGAGTTTCAATGATTGGAAGAGCTGTAAGTGAACCACCACCGAGTTTATCGCTTAGTTTGGATGCTCTTTCCAAAAGTCGAGAATGAAGATAAAAAACATCTCCCGGATATGCTTCACGTCCAGGAGGTCTGCGAAGGAGAAGAGAAAGTTCACGGTAGGAAACTGCATGTTTGGAAAGATCGTCATAAATGATGAGAGCATGTTTTCCTTTATCGCGGAAATATTCACCCATTGTGCAACCTGAGTATGGTGACAGATATTGCAGGGAAGCAGATTCTGAAGCAGTAGCTGAAACAATGATCGTGTAATCCATTGCTCCGTGTGCATCCAGAGATTTCACAATCTTGGCTACAGAAGATTTTTTCTGCCCAATTGCCACATAAATACAGATTACATCCGTTTCTTTCTGGTTAATAATAGTATCGATTGCAATTGCGGTTTTACCGGTTTGCCTGTCGCCAATAATCAATTCTCTTTGTCCTCTTCCAATTGGAATCATCGAGTCGATAGATTTGAGCCCTGTTTGCAAAGGTTCCTTTACAGGTTGTCTCTGGATTATTCCCAGCGCTTTTCTCTCAAGCGGTCTATTTTCGGCAAATTTAATTTCTCCTTTACCATCAATTGGCTGCCCCAAAGCATTTACCACGCGTCCAAGCAGAGCTTCACCGGTTGGAACCTGGAGGATTTCTTTGGTTCTTTTGGCAATATCACCTTCTTTGATTTTGTGTGTCTCGCCAAAAAGAATGCAACCCACATTATCTTCCTCAAGGTTGAGAGCCATGCCGACAACACCACCGGGAAATTCTATCATCTCGCCAGCCATAATGTTGTCCATTCCATAAACACGGGCAATTCCGTCTCCCACCTGAACCACTTTTCCGGTCTCGGAAATATCAATTTCAAACTTGAAATCATTGATTTTTTCTTTTAAAATTGAACTTATTTCGTCTGGATGTATTCTCATACTTTCCTCATCTATTATTTTTTTGATTTAATATTCATAAATTTTATCAGGTTATTTTTGATGGAACCATCAATATGAATGGATTCTGCTTCAGCCACAAATCCGCCTATTATTTCAGGAGTAATTTTTATATTCAGAACAATGTCCTTTTTTAGAATCTTAACGATTTTACTTTTGATTTTATCCAGAGTTTCGTTTGAGATGGAATGAGCAATCTTCAAAACAACTTTAATTTGGTTTCTGCTGTACAGGATGAAAATCTCAATTTCAACAAGAATATCCAAAATAATTGAGAACCTGTGTTTTTTAATCAGGATTTCGAAAAGGTTTTTCCAGATATTTGAATTTTTTAATTTTTCTGTGATATCCTTTGTCAGCTCAATTCTTTTAGGAATGGAAAGCAGGAATGAATCTATGATTTTTATAGATTCCGGAGAAGATGCGATAATCTGGTTTATGATGTATACATCATCCATAATGGAATTGTACAAATCTTCATTGACGTTCATGATGACAGCGTTTGCGTATCTTTGAGCAATAAGTTTGTTTTTCACTTATTTCCCTTTTCAGCGAGCATTTTTTCGATTAAATTAGTATCTTTTTCCTCATCCAGTTTTTCGGTGAGAAATTTTGCAGAAAGATTTGAGATCATACCAGCTAATTCTTCTTCGACTTTCTCCATAACCTTAATTCTTTCATTCTCGAGCTGAG
>JAUWNO010000563.1 GCA_030612605.1 Armatimonadota bacterium | reverse complement strand
CGAACCGAATGCAAGTCCAATCCTGTTTTTGGGAGCGAGTCCTTTCAAATAAGTCAGAAAAGCTGCAACTGTAGGAAGGATGTTATTATTCAAAGTTGGAGAGCCAACGCAGATATATTTTGCTGTGAGGATTTCGGTCATGATATCTGAGATATGAGTGTGCTGCAAGTTGAACATTCTGGTTTGAAAATCCTTCTCTTCGAAAGATTCCTGAATTTTATAGGCTATTTTCTCGGTTGATTTCCACATTGTATCATAAATGATAATAGCTTTCTCATCCACTTCATTTGCAGACCATTTCTTATATTCCTTGATAATTTCAGGAATTTGGGAACGCCAGATGAGTCCGTGGCTGGGACAGATGATTTCAATATCCAGACCTCCGACAACTTCCAGAGCTTTCTGAACCTGTGTTCCATAGGGCAGAACGATATTGGCATAATATTTTCCCGCTTCGTGCATCATAATATTGAACGGATATTCATCATCGAATCGTTCCGAAGAAGCAATATGTTGCCCAAACGCATCGTTTGAGAAAAGTATTTTTTCTTCAGGACAATAACTCACCATATTATCTGGCCAGTGAACCATCGGGGTTTGCACAAAATGCAAACTTCGTTTGCCTAATTTTAAGACATCACCTGATTTTACCGTTTTATAATTCCAATCATTTTTAAAATGTTTTTGTAGACCTTCTACACCTTTTGGAGATGCAAAGAGCTTTGCATTTGGGCATAATTTTTTAATTTCAGGAAGTGAACCGGTATGATCCATCTCAATATGATTCTGAATGATGTAATCGATCTTCTTTGGATCAATAATCGCTGATATTCTATCAATTAGTTCTTCTGCCAGGTAATATTTAACATTATCGATAAGTGTGATTTTTTCATCGATTATTAAATATGAATTATAGGTAGAACCGCGCTGAGTGAGATAACCGTGGAAATTACGTAAATCCCAGTCAATACCTCCAACCCAGTAAATACCTTCTTTGATCTTAATTGTTTTCATTGTTTTCTCCGTTTTTTAGCATTTCAGCAATTCAGCGTTTCAGCAATATAGCATTTCAGCAATTCAGCATTTCAGCAATATAGCATTTCAGCATTTCAGCAATTTAGCAATTCAGCGTTTCAGCAATTCAGCTTCTTAAACTTACAATAAATCTTGAAAGCATTTTCTTTACTTCAATTGTTTTTTCATTAAGTTCCTGATATTCTGCTTTCAATAAATATTTCAAATCAAAAGAAAGTAAAAGAAGATATTCTACTTCTGATGCTGAACCCATTGCTATTGTTGAAAACCTTTGCAGTTCCTTTTCAGAATTCCTTCCACAACCTTCTGCAATATTATTTGGGACTGAAACTGCAGCTTTACGAATTTGATTTGTTATGCCATATAACTCCTCTTTGGGAAATTTTCTTGTTACCTGATAAATCTCAAGTGTTAATTCGTGAGCTTTTTTCCATACATTCAATTTTCTGAAATCTCTCATATTAATTACTCCTTAATTTTTAGCAGTTCAGCATTTCAGCGTTTCGGTCTTTAAGCTGACAAGCTGAGATGGTGACCGGCTGAGATGCTGACAAGCTGACAAGCTGAC
>JAUWNO010000453.1 GCA_030612605.1 Armatimonadota bacterium | reverse complement strand
TTTATCTAATGTAACGTGTCCGACAATTTTTTCTGCTTTAAATTTTTCTACAGCAATGCTCAAGCCATTGCTCTCAGAATCCAGGTAAGGAATATCGATCTGATAAGGGTCTCCGGTAAGCACAACTTTTGTGTCTTCTCCAGCTCGGGTAATGATCGTTTTCATCTCATGCGGAGTCAGGTTTTGAGCTTCATCGATGATGATAAATTGATTTGGTAAACTACGACCACGAATATAAGTTAAAGGTTCTAATTCGATGAAACCGAAATCGAGATAATCCTTTAAGGAAGTTTGTTTCTTACCAAAGATTTTGCCATTTTCATTGTTTTCTTTTTCGCTTTTGCCGGAAAGAAGAATTTCCATATTATCATAAATCGGCTGCATCCAGGGATCGAATTTTTCTGCTTTGGTTCCCGGAAGATAGCCCAGATCTTTTCCTAATGGTGAGACAGGTCGTGAAACTACTAACCGTTTATAATTGTTATTTTCTACAACTTGATTCAAACCTGCAGCCAAAGCAATCAAAGTTTTACCTGTTCCTGCTTTTCCCACCAGACTCACGAGTTTTACCTGAGGATCCATTAACAGGTCAAATGACATCACCTGTTCTTCATTGCGAGCCTTAATGCCAAAAATTTCTTGATTATGATAATATTTTAAAGGATAGATTGTATTATTTTCAACAGAATAACGAGCGATAATACCATTTTGGTCATCCTCATCTCTGCATAGTATCACAAACTGATTTGGATATATCTCTCCAAATTCGTTTGTTAAGAATTTCTTTTCTTCAAAATCCCTCAAAGTATCTTCATCAACAATGAATTTCATATATCCGCTGTAAAGCTCCTCGAAATTAATTTTATCGGTTTCATAATTTGCAGCTTCCAAACCAACAGCATCTGCTTTGATACGCACATTTGCATCTTTGGAAACAAGCACAACCTTTGTATTTGGATTTTTTTGCTTAAGATATAAAGCTGTTCCAATGATTAGATTATCGTTTGTATCTGTTATTAAAACATCTTTAGCAGTATCAGAAACTTTGCGGCTGAGTACAACTTGGATAATTCCGCCTTTTTCGGTTTTCACACCTTTTTTAAGACTGCCCTGTTCACGCAATCCATCTAAATACCGTCCTATCTGACGAGCATTACGACCTTTTTCATCAACTCCTTTCTTGAAATTATCCACTTCTTCGATTACGGTTATGGGAATGGCAACCTCATTCTCATCAAACGAAAACATTGAATGTGGATTGTGGATTAAAACATTTGTATCCAATACGAAAATTTTCTTCTTCATCAAGACTCCTTAATAATCATAAAAACTGCCAATTTCTTAAAAAAACAATGAGTATAGTTGTCAAACATAAAAAAGAAAATCTGGAATTTCAACCATTGAAAAAGTTCAGCAGGAAGAAAAGTTTTTTAACCCAAATAATGCAGTAGAATTTTAAATTAGCAAGAATGGTAGGACAATTACTTACACACCATATATTTAAAGTCAATAATCAAAAAAAGGATATGTAAGAAAATTATTCATAATCGAACTTTACAATTGATGAAGCTGTTAGATAGATTTTGACCGAATTTTCTACTGCAATGCAGTTCAACATATCTAAATATAAGAAGTTAAGCAAATAGCAATTATATTGCATGAGTTGATATTAAGAAGTTAGAATTGAGTCTATTGCATTATTTGGGTTTAAACCTTTTCAAGGTTTGTAAAAAAAGTATTGCTTTGATCATTTTTCTTTCTTCGTGTAAACTTGTCCGGCTTTTGACGGATTAGTGACCTTCGTGGCTAAATAATCTTACTTATAGCAGTTTATAAAACCCAAAAAAATCTTGCTATAAAGATAAAGTAAATTTTCGTGACTTTGTTTTGAAAGGTGATAGAGGAATTAAATAGTGGGAATGAGAAGAAAAGGACGTGAAATTGCTGTTCAGACGTTATATTCTCTGGAATATCTCGGTTCTGTAATTGATCAGGAAGCACCTGATTTCGCAGAACATTTTTCAGATAAATTATTGGAAATTACCGCATCCAGAGAGATACAATCTGAAAGCAAAATTTATGAATTTGCTCATGAAATCCTGGAAAATCTGCTGAATAATCTAAAAGGAATTGATCAGAAAATTCAGGAACATTCCTTGAACTGGAGTATGGATAGAATCGCAAAATTAGATAAATGCATTCTGCGGATCGCTACTTATGAAATGC
>JAUWNO010000517.1 GCA_030612605.1 Armatimonadota bacterium | reverse complement strand
ACATTTCATGAAAGGAAGTATGCTGCCGAAGATCGAATCTGCTATTGAATTTCTGGAAGGTGGTGGAAAGAAAGTGATTATCACTATTCCAGAATTCATTGCTGATGCAGTTGCCGGTAAAGCTGGAACGAGAATTGTGAGGTAACACAATCAATCCTGATTGTGTAATAATGATATTGTAATTTGTAATGGAAATTATTTTTTAACATTATCAAACAAGATTGTTTGATTTACAAAAAAATGGAGAATAAATGAAAACCAAAGAACAAATATTAGAAAACACGATCAAGCGCTGTAGGGAAAAACACATTATTATTCCCACCTACAAACAGATGCGAAATCCGGAATTGATCCCGGAAAAGATAAGAGCAAAACTGAAAAACATCGGTTTATGGGATTTAAATTCACTGAATATGTTCAGAATAACCTGGAAGAACGAACCGGTAAAATTTGGTGGAGGTTTTGGTGGAGTTAATTTTATCGAACTTCCATCAGAATTAACTGGAGTGAAAGCACGTATTTTAATGTTGATCGGTAAATTTTTCCCAACAGGTTCTCATAAAGTGGGAGCTACATTTGGACCACTTGTAGAAAAACTGGTTAGCGGTGAATTCGATCCTACTACACAAAAAGCACTCTGGCCTTCCACCGGTAATTACTGCCGCGGTGGAGCCTATGATTCTTACCTGCTGGGATGTCATTCCATTGCAGTTCTACCCGAGGAAATGAGTCAGGAAAGATTTGATTGGCTTCATGAGATCGGAGCAGAAGTTTATGCTACTCCCGGTTGTGAAAGCAACGTAAAAGAAATTTATGATAAAGCTAAAGAATTATGTAATGCCAGACCGGATGAGATCGTGAACCTGAACCAGTTCAGTGAAATCGGGAATGCACTCTGGCATTATGCCGTTACCGGACCAGCCATGGAAGAAGTATTTAATCTTGAGAAAAAAGGAGAACAAAAATTCAGTGCACTTTTCCTTACTCAGGGTTCTGCCGGAACACTTGGTTGTGCAGACTATCTGCGGGAAAAATATCCGACCTTTAAAGTATGTGCGGGTGAAGCTCTGCAATGTCCTACTTTGCTTTATAACGGTTATGGTGGTCATCGTATCGAAGGTATTGGTGATAAACATGTTCCCTGGATACATAATATTAAAAATATGGATATGGTTGCAGGAATAGATGATGAACCGAATATGCATATTATGCGGCTTTTCAATGAACCGGAAGGTAAAAAACTACTCATCGAAAAAGGTGTCGATCCACAGCTTTTGGAAAAACTCGATCTGCTTGGAATATCATCCATCGCCAACATGATGGGTGCAATCAAAATGGCAAAATATTATGAAATGAACGAAAATGACGTCATCTTTACAGTTGCCACAGATTCCATGGAAATGTATCAATCTCGAATAATCGGAGAGCGGGAAAGACTTGGTGAATTTGATTCTAAGCAAGCAGCAATCGTTTATGAAGCGGACTTGATGGGGATTGGAATAGACCACATGATAGAAATGACCTACTATGAAAAGAAAAGAATGCATAACTTGAAATACTTCACTTGGATAGAACAGCAAGGAAAAACCGTGGAAGAACTAAATGCTCAATGGTATGATGATAATTACTGGAAAGGTCAATTTGCCAAAGTTGACCTGTGGGATGAAGAGATCATGGAATTCAATGAACGAACAGGTTTATTGAAAGAATATGAGTAAGAAAATTAGCCACTGACATACACAGACAACTAATATTAAGTCAGTGTTATTCAGTGAAAGTCTGTGGCTTTTTATGGTGAATTAATGGAAAATAAATATTACTTTGAATGTATAACTTGCG
>JAUWNO010000381.1 GCA_030612605.1 Armatimonadota bacterium | reverse complement strand
TTTTTTTTAAGTGAGATAAAATGAATTTGAAAACAAGAAGGAATTTTTCCTTCATCATTGGATATTCCGTATTGGATATTCAGATTTTTTATGTTTAGTTAATTTTATCTTTATTTCTAATCTTTATTTTGTTAGTTTTTTTATGTAATTTGACTCTTTGAGGGTTCATGGTTCTGGGTTCAGGGTTCAAGGTTCAGGGTTTAGAGGTTAACGAATTCATGTGTTCACGAATTAACGGTTTTTGGGTTCAATGTTGGGATAAAAAAAAGTTTCTTTCAATTTTTATCTAATTTGGTATTTGGAATTTGTTATTTGAAATTTATTTGTAATTTGTTATTTGTTTTTTGGGATTTGACTCTTTCAGGATTGGGATGATTGAGCTTTCTTCGCATCATTCAGAATGAAAGAAACTTTATGACCTCACCCCAGCCCTCTCCTACGAGGAGAGGGAGTTTCTCGTTCCCAAATTGCATTTGGGAATGCAATTTATTGAAAAGTTTTACTTTGATTCTTTTTTTTAAGTGAGATAAAATGAATTTGAAAACAAGAAGGAATTTTTCCTTCATCATTGGATATTCCGTATTGGATATTCAGATTTTTTATGTTTAGTATATCGACCAATTAAAAATTAGAAGGAATTTTTTTTAATGCAATTTTACGATAGTTTTGGCAACAGCCTGCAAAATATCTTTTCTCATAAAATGCGTTCATTTCTTACACTTCTGGGAATTATTATTGGAGTGTTTGCAGTTGTAACCATGTTTTCCACAGTGTATGGATTGAAGAACCTGATAAATGATAATATGGAAAAAATGGGTTGGAACAATTCGCTGATAATTTATCCTGATACGGATGGTAATTCCAGTACAACTCATCGTTCACGTCATCGCAGAAGATTTATGTATATTCATCGAGGAGCCAAACCTTTGACCTTTTCTGATTATCAATTGTTAAGAAAAGAGATTGATCACAAATATATTTACGGTATGATCGAAGATTATAAGAGTTTTATAAAAAATAAAACAAAGCAAAATGTTCAGATAAGAGGAACAGGCATTGATTTCTTCAAATCGAAAACTTATTCATTATTAACAGGCAGGTATTTCAGCAAATACGAAGAAGATAAAGCGAAGAAGGTTTGTATTGTAGGTTATCTTTTTGCAGATAAATATTTTGCCGATGAAAAACCTTTGGGAGAATTCATTACAGTGGGAGATAACAGGTTTGAGATTGTTGGTATTTTAGCCGAAGACGAACTGAGTAAAGAAGGGATGAATTTCAATTCCTGGCAGAGAAAAAGGGATTTACGTGCGGTTTATATTCCGCTTCGAACTGCGTCCTGCTATTTCAGAAATGGTGAAGCTGTGGACTATATTTATCTTCAATCCAAAAATGATGAAGCTTATCCTCCTATGAAAACAAAAGTTCGGCAGACTATGTTGGCACAGCATAAAATGGCTCATGATTTTGCTTTTAATGATATCGGAGCATTTCTTTTGACGATTACAAAAGAGATAAATGAAATAATGAAGAAGTGGAATATCACTCTTTCTGCAATTGCTTCTATCTCTTTGATTGTGGGCGGAATCGGGCTATTCAGCATACTGCTTATTTCCATAAATGAGAGGATGATGGAAATTGGAATCCGTAAAAGCATCGGTGCTACTGAAACAGATATTTTTTTGCATTTCCTGCTGGAAGCTGTAATTTTAGCTTTGATGGGTGCGTTAATAGGGATTTTTATTTCAACGTTTTTAGTTAAATTGATTTCAATTGCCTTGAAGTTCAGTTTTCCTGTTCCAATCGAAGGTATCTTGCTGGGACTGGGATTTTCTATTCTAATTGGAATTTTCTCCGGATTGTATCCGGCAATTAAAGCTTCAAAAATAGATCCGATTAAAGCAATCTATTATGCAGAATAATTTCGGACTCGACTTGAAAGGAACAGAAGGTAAAATTACAAATTACAAATTACAAATAAAATTCAAATAACAAATTACAAATACCAAATCTATCCTCATTTGGAAATTAGAATATTTTTTCTTCAGCTTAACCTTGAAAAAGTTTCTTGCGGAGAATTCTATAATTGTAAACTTTTTCAGGATTTCTTCTTCAAAATCTGAACAATAATCTTCAATCCTTTTTTCAAGATTTCTCTTTCTACTCCATAATTTATCCTGATCCAGTTTTTTCCATTTGAACCAAAAGCTGTACCCGGAATTACAATAACACCGTTTTCTAATAAATCTCTTGAAAGCTTCCTGTCATCGATTCCAAAATTCACAAAAAAATATGGTGAAGATGCTTTTTTTAAAACTTTATATTCAATGTGATTTTCATCAAAATATTTTATCAGAAATTCATAATTTCTTTTCAATTTTATTCTGATTTCCTCAGCTGATTTAAATCCTTCTTCAGATAGAGCTTTATATGCAACTTTCTGCGATAAAAAGGGTGCACAAGTGCAGATGTATTGATGGGCTGTAATAATTTTTTCGATCAGATCTTTTTGATGAGAAGCAACCCAACCAAGTCTCCAGCCGGTCATGCAATGAGTTTTGGAAACTCCAGAAATGACAATTACATTTTCCGTTAATTCTAAGAAAGAAAGAGTTTTCTCATTCAGGAATAATTCACGATAAATTTCATCAACGATTATCAGAATGTTATGTTTATGGCAGGTTTCCAGAATGAATTTTATTTCATCTTGATAGGAA
>JAUWNO010000452.1 GCA_030612605.1 Armatimonadota bacterium | reverse complement strand
CAAGTGGATAAATCCACTCTCTGAAACGAAAAAAACATTCTAAAGAATGTTGTCAAACAGAATGCTTCAACGTTCTTATTTTGATTCAACACTTGTGTTTACGCAATTGCAAAGAAAACCCTCTTCCCAGTGGAATAAGGATAGATTTTACGGGATAAATTAGTTCTCTCCGGCAGTTGCCGGAGAGATTAGAAGGGATATTAGTTTATTCATCCTGATTATCCGGGCGTAGCGAAGCGAAGCCTGATTTCCTTTCTTCTTGCTTCTCTCTCAACTTATTCCACCAATCCAGTCTTTTTTGAATCTCTTTTTCAAAACCAAATTTAGATGGTTTATAATATACTTTCTCACTCATTTTATCCGGGAAATAATTCTGATAAGAATAGGCATTCTCATATTGATGGTCATATTTGTAATTTTTTCCGTATTCCAGGTCTTTCATCAACTTGGTGGGAGCGTTACGGATATGAAGCGGAACTCCGAGATGGCTGGTTTTATGCGCATCATCAGCAGCTTTTTTGTAGGCAGTATAAAGAGCATTACTTTTAGGAGCAGTTGCCAGGTAAACCACGAGTTGAGCAAGATGAATATTTGCTTCCGGCATTCCCAAAAAGTGAACTGCATCCTTCACGGCAATCGCCTGAATAAGAGCATTCGGATCAGCTAAACCCACATCTTCAGAAGCAAATCGAACTAATCTGCGAGCAATATAAAGTGGGTCTTCACCAGCTTCCAGCATTCTTGCCAGCCAGTAAAGTCCGGCTTGAGGATCGCTGCCACGCAAAGATTTATGCAGAGCTGAGATTACGTTGTAATGTTCTTCCCTATCTTTATCATAGAACATGGCTTTGCGGCTGAGAATTTTCGAGATGAATTTTACATCGATTTTCTGACCTTTCTTTACATTCCTGAAAATGCTTTCCAGATAGTTCAATGCTTTGCGAGCATCACCGCTACTGAGTTCTGCTAAATAAGGAAAACATTTTTCCTCAAATTCAAACTTCGTTTTCACAACCTTCAAAGCATGATTTATAATGCTGATAATATCTTCATCTGAAAGCTGTTCCAACACGAAAACCTGGCAGCGGGAAAGAAGGGGTGAGATAATTTCAAAAGATGGATTTTCCGTGGTTGCTCCTATCAGGATAACAGCTCCTGATTCGATATAATACAAAAATGCATCCTGCTGAGATTTATTGAAACGATGAATTTCATCTATAAAAAGAATAGTGCTTTTGTTCTTATCTTTGAGATTATATTCTGCTTCTTTCATTACAGCTTTCACATCTTTAATGCTGGAAAGAACAGCACTGAAAGCAATAAACCGACTGGATGTCTTTCTATCAATAAGCCGTGCTATGGTGGTTTTTCCTGTGCCGGGAGGTCCCCACAAAATGAATGAACTGTAATTATCGGTTTCTATCATATTCCTCAGAAGAGAACCTTGTTTCAGAATTTTATCCTGCCCGTAAATCGCAGTTAAGGATTGTGGTCGGATCTTTTCTGCCAGCGGAATATTAGTAGGTTTTATTTCTTTATCAAAAAGAGAAAATTGGTCGGACATATTTTTTCCTTAATTGCCGCAAAAAGGCACAAAATACACAAAAAATTCAATTACAAAAACTTCACAAATCCTGGAGATTTGTTAAGTTTCTAAATTCAACCATTTCAATCATTTCAACCGATTCAACCGATTCAACCGATTCAACTAATTTAACCGATTCAACTAATTCAACCATTGCGAAGGTTTATAACCATTCGCAAGGTCTCAACAAATCAAGTTTATTTTCTTAGGAAGCAATTCTATCTTAAGATGCTTAGAATCCTTCAAATCCGGAATCTCTCCATCAAAATATACAGGCAACCTATCCTTCGAACTAATCTCTACAAAACTGCTTCTCCTGATTGTACCTTCCGGTTCTTTAAGGTGTTTTCCGGGAATCACTGTTGGTAATACTTTTAAGACCCTTCTACGATTAATTTTATCTATAAAACACAAATCAAAAACACCGTCATCAGCTTTGGCATCCGGTGTCAACTGAAAACCACTTCCGCTAAAACGACAGTTGCCAACTGTTAACATCAAAAGTTCAGAATCGATCTCTTCATCCGAAATTTTCACTTTCATTTTATAAGATTTATTTGGAATTAATGTTAAAAGAATGGCAGCGAAATATCGCGGTATTCCATTCAAATATTTGATCTTCCTCGAGTTTTCTGCAACTTTAGC
>JAUWNO010000118.1 GCA_030612605.1 Armatimonadota bacterium | reverse complement strand
CGTGATGTGGAATCCTCTGCTTTTATCAGGGAATGTTTGGAACGTAATAATGGTATTAAAACACCAGACAACCATTTAGGAGTCTGGTTAGATACTCCATTAATTGACCAGCTAAATGGAAAGGGAACAATTCAGGCAAGTGTTCCGGCTATGGTCAGACAATTTACCAGGTTCGATGTAGATATGATTACGGAACCAATTCTTGTTTATCCAACTCTTCATTATCAGAATGGCGGAGTGGAAATTAATGCACAATGTGAAACAAATATTCCCAGTCTTTTTGTGGCAGGTGAAGCATCCGGTGGAGTTCACGGTCGTAATAGATTAATGGGGAATTCACAGCTTGATTTGATTATTTTTGGAAGAAGAGCCGGGAAATTTGCAGCAGATTATGCCAAAGGAGCAAAAATCGGCAAACTTAGTTTAGATCATATTTATGAATATGAAAAAGATGTAGAAAAATTGGGAATCGATAGATCAAAAATATCACCGATGGTTCTTCCAGATTATATTCCTGATGCAGTGAAAGCAAAACAACTTACAACCAAATATCACGGAACTTTGAGATAAATTTTTAAGAAGAGGAATAGTGGGGTGATAATCACAAATTTGAAATTCAGTAATGAAAAATGGTTGTAACTATAGGTTGGTTAGACGCCATAAAAAGTTGGGCGTGGATACACTTATTATGTGAAAAAAAGGAGATTAATAAATGCCAAATAGAAATTTGCAATACCAACAATCAATTTCTGCAGAATTTGATGCAATAAAAGATAGAGTTCGATTTTTCATCGAGGATAATCATTGGGGTGAAGATGGGCATTACAAAGAGGTCATTCTAATTAATTATCTTAGAAAAATATTACCTGAAAGTGTTGGAGTAGGAACAGGTTTTGTTAAAAATAATGATGGTTTATTAACAAATCAAATTGATATAATCATTTATAATAGAAACTATCCGAAATTGTTTTCTGAAGGTGATTTTGTAATTTTAATGCCAGAGAGCGTATTAGGCATAGTTGAAGTTAAATCTAAAGCAAATCATAATTCATTTACTAAAAGGCAAAAAAAGAATAATTCTATTATTGAAAACTCAACATTAGATAAATGCCATAGAAATGGAGAAATTATCGGAAGAAATGACATTTTCAATGGAATTTTTTCATATGATACAGACTACAAATTTTCTTCTAATTTTAAAACATCTAATTTGTGTAAACAATTAAATTTGAAATTTGGGAGAATTAATCATATTTGTTTCAATCAAAACTATTTTATGAGATATTGGGATTCGGGTAATCCTGTAGATAGATTAAATGACAATCGAAGAAGTTATAGCTTTTACAATTTAGCAAGCTCAAATATTTTTGAAGAATATAACCTAAACGATAAAGGCTTAGCTTTTGGTTACTTTATTTCAAACTTATTAGAAATCGTTTATTCAAAAGTTTCACCTACCACTCTAAATGAGCAATATTTTGAATTTCTATACCCTTTAAGAAGAACTAAAGAACCTTATAGACTTGATCATTGCGAAATCAAAATTACGAATGGATAAATCGGAGGAAACAAATGAAAAGACTAATATTTACAATCATAGCAATCTTATTTTTATCAAATGTTTTAGCTCAAACACCGAAAACAGTAATATTGAATAAAAAACTTGGTTCTATTGGAGATTATGTAGATTTTTATTTGAGCAAAGTAACAATATCCTCTAACTATTATGATTTGCACTTCCATTTCATTGAAACAATATTTGTTGGTCTCGATAAAACAAAAATAGACAATATTTATGTTGGAAATTATCAACAGGTTTCTATTAGTGGAATTGCATTGGGTAGATTATACACAAGTGGAGTAAATAATAAATCATTTTCGGTTAGAATTGACTCAGGATTCAAAATTTTACACTTAACTGGTGTAGGAATGAACAATAAGAACATTGATATCAATTTATCAGAATTTGATTCTTTTCTTCCTAAAAAAGAGACCAAAATCCAAGAGATTGCAACAAAACCAAAAGATTATGAAAAACCAAATATAGTTTTAAATAATCCTACACTTTCAGATAATCTTTTCAGAACCGAAGAATTCTCAATTATAATAAAAGGCACAGCATCTGATAATAAAGGATTATTTCAAGTTTATCTAAATAATGAAACAGCGTCATTGAAAAGTAATGGACAATTCCAAAAAAGGATTAAATTGAAAATTGGTAAAAATCCTATTGAAATTAAAGCAATCGATATCAATGATAACGAAACCACAAAAGAATTTTTAATTATCAGAGATGAAATAATTGAGGAAGAAGAATTCTCTGATATTGATTTTGCATTTGAAACATCAAACAATAAACCAAATGCTATTGCAGTGATTTTCGGAATTGAAGAATATCAATATGCTCCAAATGTTTCAAATGCCTACAACGATGCAGAAATAATGAGGGAGTATCTCATTTCAACATTTGGTCTAAAAAGAAAAAATATTTATTTCAGATATAATGAAAGAGCAACAAAAGGTGAGTTCGAAAAAGTATTTTCAGAAAATGGCTGGATTGCAAAAAATGCTGATAAGAATGCTGAAATCTATGTTTTTTATGCTGGTCACGGTGTAGCATCAACAGATGATAAAAGTGCTTATTTGATTCCAAATGATATTGATCCAAATTATGCAAGCACAGGTTATTCTCTAAATGAACTTTACCAGAATTTGAGTAAAATTAAATCTAAATCAACAACAATAATTTTAGACGCTTGTTTTTCAGGTGTTTCGAGAGAAAATGAAATGCTTTTAGCAGATTCTCGACCTGTAAGTATTAAAGTAAAGCAAGGTTCTATCCCGAGAAATCTAAATGTTTTTACAGCTTCGTCGGGTAGCGAAATAAGTTCTGGATATTCTCAAAAATTACACGGCTTATTTACATATTTTTTCCTAAAAGGATTAAATAAAAATGCAGATATTAATAACGATAAAAAGATAACTTACGGAGAAATGGAAGATTATTTAAAAGAGAATATTGCATCTCAAGCAAGAAAAATGGGTAGAGAACAAAATCCTCAATTGCATACTGATGATAAAAGTAAAATTCTTTTGAAATATTAAAGAGCTAAAAATGAAACACTTTTTATTTCTCATAATAACTTTAGTTGTTTTTGGTTGCTCTTTTAATAAACAAAATATTTCTACTCAACCTAAAGAAATTTTCTCAGTTTATCAAAACATCTCGAAATCAGAATTTCTTGATTTGGGAAATGGTTGGTTTCAAATTACGGAATCTGTCACAATTGAAAATATCACTCCAGAAGAAGCAAACGAAATGGCAGTCCAAAAAGCTTGTAAAAGAGCAATTGAATATTTCAGCGGAATAGAAATCAAAGGTCAAATAATTTCTATCCAAGCTGAAAATCAAAATGAAATTTTGGTAGATAATTTCTCATCAATTACACAACAAACTGCACGGGGAATTATTATTGAAAAAGAGATATTAAAAAATGAAATTATTTCAAAAGGAAACCAACTTCTAAAAGTAGTTACAATTAAACTAAAAGTAGATAAACAAAAAGGTGAAAGAGACCCAGCTTTCCAAATAACAACTGATCTCAATCGTGAACATTTTAGAGATGGTGAAGAAATGGAATTATCAGTCAAATCTTCTAAAGATTGTTATCTTACAATTCTCAATATTTGTTCTAACGATTCTGTTTATGTAATTTTCCCTAACAAATTCAGAAATGATAATTTCATTAAGTCAGGTGATTCATTCCAATTACCAAATTCAAATGACAAAAAAAATGGGGTGTGTTTCCCAGTAAATCTTCTTCCAAATAAAAACGAAGATTTTGAAATGATAAAAGTTATTGCTACAAAACAGAAAATTGATTTTTCTTCGGTTTATTCATTTTCAGCTTACGGAACTTATCAAACAGCTTTGAGAGATTTACAAAATTGGTTACTAAAGATTCCAAGAAATGAAATTGAAGAAATTGATTTGCAGTATTTTATTGGTAAGTAAAAATGATTAAGGAAGTTTTTCACATAACAAAACACTCGTGCATTCAGATTGAAAGAAAAGCAAGAAGAACGTGGCAGTGTCCAGACATTAACAGCAACTTAATTAAATAAAAAAAGGAGGTTATTTTGGGACTTGTAGATGTACAAAGGTTAAAAGAAATCGTAGGCGCAGAAAATGTAAAAGATGACAAAGCCGATTTGTATGTATATGGTTCTGACTCATCAGTTCATCAAGCCATGCCCTGGGTAGTGGTAAGACCGCACACAACAGAAGAAGTACAAAATGTCATGCGTTATGCAAATCCGAGGATGCTACCTGTTATTGCCAGGGGAGCAGGCTCGGGTATGTCCGGTCAAGCTGTTCCCATCAAAGGTGGAATAGTTATGGATTTTAAGAAAATGAATAAAATCCTTGAGATAAATCTTGAGGATACATTTGTCAGAGTTGAACCCGGTGTTGTTGATGATGATCTGAATCGTGCTTTGAAACCACATAATGTTTTCTATCCTCCAGCTCCGGCTTCCAGCAGGATCGCCACGATAGGTGGAGAAATAGCCAACAATGCCAGCGGGGTGAGGTCTGTCAAATACGGAGCTGTACGGGATTCTATTCTCGGTATGAAAGTAGTAATGGCAAACGGAGATTTGATTCATTTAGGAGCAAAAACTCGTGTGGAAGCTACCGGTTATCAGATTGATAGATTGATGGTTGGTTCTGAAGGAACACTGGGAATAATTGTGGAAGCAACCCTGAAGTTTGTTCCCATTCCAAAATTCAGATGCCTGGGAATCGCAAAATTCAATGAACTTGAAGATGCTGGAAATGCAATTTCAGAAATAATGTCCAGTGGCATAATTTTATCGATGCTTGAATTGATGGATAATATTGCCATAAAAGCTGTGAATCAAGCTCTGGATTTAGGACTTCCTGATGTGGAAGCAATTCTTATGTTTGAAGCTGATGGTATGGCAAAAGAAGGTGTGGATATCGAAGTTAAAAGAATGATGGAAATCTGCAAAAAACACAAAGGTTTTGGTTTAGAACTGAGCTATGATGCAAAAGAACGAACGCGCATATTCTCCGGCAGGAAAAAATTATTCCCCTCTTTATCAAGATATAAAGAAGGTTATGTTTGCACTTCTTTAGCAGATGATATGGCTGTTCCCTATTCAAAAATGGCTGAAATGGCAAAAAAGATTCACGAAATAGCCAAACGCAATAATGTGATCATGACTGCTTATGGTCACTGTGGCTCCGGATGTATGCATACCAAAATCCTCATGGATCCAACAAAAAAATCTCAATGGGAAGATGCAAAAAGAGCTGTTTTTGAAATTTACAGTTTTGTGAGGTCTGTCGGAGGAACGACCTCAGCGGAACACGGGATCGGAATATCAAAAGCTCCGGCATTTAAAAGAGAAAAACATGAATCTCTGGAACTAATGCGAGCTTTAAAAAAGGCTTTAGATCCGAATAATATTTTAAACCCTGGTAAGTTAATGGATGCACCTGATGACTGGGTTACTGCTACAAAGTTAAGATACACCGTGAAATTGGAGGGAAAATGAAAGCCAAATATATAAAAGATTGGGAAAACGAACTAAATATATGCATAAGATGTGCATATTGTTTTGAGGGTTGCCCTGTTTTTAAGGAACTTGGCTGGGAGATAGATGGAGCAAGAGGTAAACTGATTGTTGCCTATGGACTACTGACAGGTGAGCTTGAGCCTTCGGAATATATTGCGGAGAAATTGTTTCAGTGTACTTTTTGCAGAGATTGTGTGGAAAGATGTTCTGCTGATATATCTGTTCCTGATATAATGGGAGCAGCAAGAGCAGATTTATTTGAAGCAGGTTATGTTAAAGATTCACAAAAACAACTTTTAGATACAGTAGAAAATTCTGGAAACATTTTTGGAAAAGAACTCAAAGCCCCTGTGTTTGAAGGTGATAAAGCAGTTCTTTTAGGTTGCAGACTTGTTGAGAGAAAAGAAGATTCAGAGAAATATCTAACAATACTGGAAAAACTTGGCGTAAAAACAAAAACATTTGATGAAACCTGCTGCGGTATGCCATTTGCTGTTCTGGGTGATAAAAAAGGTTTTAAAACTCAACAAGATAAATTTAGAGATACAATACCGGATAAAAAAGAAGAAGTAATTTGTGTTTGTACTACCTGTGTTTTTTTTATCAGGGCAAAATATCCTGATTTAAAAGCTAAATACATTATTGATGAAATAATGGAAAGATTGCCTGATTATAAAGGTAAATTCAAAAAGTTAAACATTAAAGTAACATATCATGATCCCTGTAATGTAGCAAGGGGAATGGGTATGGTTGATGAACCCAGAGATATTTTAAGGAAAATTTGCTCGGAATTGGTTGAGATGCCTACTTATGGCAAGCAAGCTGAATGTTGCGGTGGTGGCGGAGGATTATTAGTATCAGATGATAAGTTAGCTGAAAAACTTGCAGAAAAACGTGTAGAACAAGCAATAGAAACTGGCGCCGATGTTTTAACCACACTTTGTCCAACCTGCGAGTTAAATCTTAAAAATGCTTCAGAAAAATATAGCGGAAAAATTAAAGTTAATAATCTTCTTGATCTTTTATATGATTCGATGATGTAAAATGGAGTCATAAGTGCCAAA
>JAUWNO010000115.1 GCA_030612605.1 Armatimonadota bacterium | reverse complement strand
AAATAAATTTCAAAATCCAAATTACAAATAACAAATAAAAAACTACTCATTCCTAAGTTGCACTTGGGAATGCAATTGGAATCAAAGTTAAACTTTGCAATCAAGTGTGTCTCCAAGAAAAACTTGGGAACAAGAATCCGTTTTTTTTCAAATCCGGAAGAAATTCTTTAATAGTTTTATGAACTACTGATAAATCAACCCCAAAATATTCATGAATAAGTATATTTCTTAAACCTGACATTTCTTTCCATGGAAGTTCAGGGTATTTTATTCTAATTTGGTCGGGCATATTTTTTGCAGCTTCACCGATAATTTCAAAATTTCTGATAACAGCATCGGCAGTTTTATCATCCGTTTTGAATTTTTCGATAGTTATCCCTTTTGTGTACTTTTCTATCTTATTTATGGAATCTATAATATCTTCTAAGAATAATCTGAAATCTCTTTTCATATCGATTCAGCTTCCTTTAATATCTTGTTTTTGATTCTTTTTTTTAATGCATTTTCCATTACCAGGTCAACATTCATATTCAGCATTTCAGATAATGTATTCTTTAATTTTATAAATTGAATCAAGTTTATGACTTCTTTAAAATCTACTAATATATCTACATCACTATCAGAATTTTGCTGATTTTTTGCATAAGAACCAAATAATTTTAAGAAATTAATTTTATATTCTCGCTGCAATTCAGGTAGATTTTCTTTTATAATACTGGTAATTGTATTTTTATTCATATAATCTCCACTTTAATGAAAATTCCAAATTTCACATCTCATTCCTAAGTTGCACTTGGGAATGTAATTGGGAGCAAAGTAAAACTTTGCAGTCATGTATGTTCCCAAGAAAAACTTGGGAACAAGAAGTAATGACAAATAAATTCCAAAATCCTAATTTCTAATTTCCAATAAAAATCCAAATAACAAATTACAAATTCATTTTTATCAGTGAAAATCCGTTTCATCCGTGTCATCCGTGTTCAATTTTTTAATCTCCAAATCTCCAAATGTTATTCGTAAAAGTTATCTTAGAGCATAAATTAATGCTGTGGTAAGTTTCAGAATATCGGAATTGGTTTTTTCTACTAAGTGGGATAATTTCAAAGCGATTTCTATAATTACTCTGAAACCAATGCTTGGGTTTGTTTTACAAATTTGCATAAAATCTTTGCGGGTTAAAGTATAAAGCTCACAATCTGCATAAGCAGTGACAGTTGCAGTACGTTTTTGTGATTCCAATAGTCCAATCTCTCCAAAAAAGAGAAAATCTTTAGCAGAAAGAACAATAAAAGTTTTATCCCTCTCTTCCTCTTCATCGAGCATAGTAATTTTCTGGGAAATTCCCACTCTTCCTTTATAAAGAATGTAGAGTTTATCACCAAGTTCACCATCTTTGATAATGATCTCTTTTTCCTTTACTTTTATTAATTTTAGTTTGGATGAGAATGTTATTAATTCCTCTTCTGTGAGGTTTTTGAATAGTTTAACTTTTTTTAAAAAATCTAAATCCATTTTTCCTCTCAAAGCACAATTGCTTTATCTGTATCTTGAATTATGTATGATGGATCAGGTTTAACTTGAATGAGATTTTTTCTTTCTTCGGTTTTAATTTTTTTATTGGAGAGTTCGAATTGTTTTTTTATGAAAGTATCGATTGATGAAGAATCATCAGATAAAACATTATCAATAGAGAATTCCGGCTGAACAGAAGTAATTCCCAGAAGAACTAAATCTTTTTTTTCTTTGAAGAAATTGAATAGCTCATCATAAGTTTTGCTAATGAATTCCAAAGGAATATTTATTTCCCGGAATCCTTTTCCATCAGCATATTTCAAAGTTTCTTGAATAAAATCCGGAACTGCTGGATTTAAAGTGGAATTTGCCAGAATATCACCACCAACATCATCATAAATGACTACATTCCGAATTTTATCTCTTTGTAGAGTGGAACTATATTTTTCTTCTTTGAGTTGAACACTGATTTTACCTTTTATTTTGAGATAAGCAATATTATGGGCAGCAATGATCGTCCTTTCATCGGATGGAACTGAATTCGGTTTGCTTTCGTCATAAAGCAGAATAATATGGTTTGCCTCTTTTACATTAGCTTTATTCAAGATATTACGATTGGTAAAATCTCCCCTGATAAATTTCAGGTTTAAATTGCTGTAATTATTCTGGATTGCAGATAACTCGCTTTCGGCTAATTCATTAACCAGAACTACAGTTGGAATATTTTTGGGATTCATCTTATTTAGAAATTCTAAAATCCTTTTTGAACTGTTATTCCAACCGCAAATTAAAATATGTTTTTTTTCTTTTATATCACTCAAACCTCTTCTCTCCTTTAGCTTTACATCGATAAAGCTACTTGCTATAAAAGCTGTAAAAATCGCTAAGAGAACCAAACTGAGAAGAATGACTATCATAGCAATAAATCTACCCCAGAAAGTTATGGGATAAAGATCACCAAAACCTACAGTTGTGAAGGTTACTAAAGCCCACCAAAATGCATCGTAAAAGTTGTAACCTTCACCTTGAAACTCAACTAAAAGAACACCTAAAGCACCTAAAAATATTACAAGAAATATTATCAAGGCATATTTCAATAACTGAATTGCTATCCTGTTTTTTAAAATCAACTTTGAAAAATTACGCCACAATTTCACTTAACCTTCCGATATTAACTATTTCAATAATCCTTGAAATACGCAAATATTTTTGTCCACGAATAACACGAAAAAGCACGAATTATTTTTCTTTTTTTATCCACAAATTACACAAATTAACACGAATTTTTGTTTTCTTCTATTTACCATTCAACCAATTCAACCAATTCAACCATTGTAATTGAATATTTAATATTGAAGATTGAATATTAAACACCGAAAATCACTGAAAAAGATTTGAATTATTTCTTCTTTTCCTGATTAACCGATACAGCTGGTTCAACCATTGCGAAGGTTAATGTGAAAGAATCTCTCTGAAGAAAACCATTCGCAAGGTGTTTCCCAATTCAACCAATTCAACTAAATTTTATCTATTTTTCTTAGCAAGATTTTTTTGATATGAGTATATTGATTTATCTCTTATTTCTTTTAGATAAGTCATCAATTCATTTATGTTCATATTTCAATTCCTTCTCTTTGCACATTTTTATAAAATGGCGTAATTTGAAGATTTTCCCACTCTTGCTTGCTATGGATAATCGAACAGAGGACTTCATCGATATCTAATTCTAAATCATAAAGTATATATTTAATTTCCAGCTTTTGTTTTTCCGTTAAATATTTATCGATTAAGATTAAAAAATCCCAATCCGAATATTCACGATAATCTCCTCGAGCACGAGAACCATAAAGAATTATTTTTGCGGATGGATACAGCTTAATTATTTCGGATTTAATTCTCTGGAGAATTTTTTTTTCTTTCATATAAATTTCCTTATTTTCTATTTGAACGAAATAATAAATATAAATGATTTTAGGCAATTATTTTTTTCTGTATATTTCTTTTCTTCTGTTGAAAGAACTCCTATGAAACCAAAAATTGCGAATGGTTACATACAGAGGAATTCATCTTGTTAAACCTTCGCAATGGTTGTTTCCTGTTTCCTGACCATTACGGAGGTTTCGTTCCTCAACCATCCGTAAGGTCTTGGTTTCTTCTTAATTGAGCTATCAGTTCCCTGATATAGGGGAGCTTTTCTCTTGTTGAATCAACAAAAATCTTCATTCTTCAAACCTCAGCACTTTCTCTTTTTGTGAAATAAATAATATCTGAATGACGAATATAATCCAGTTTATCAAAAAGCTTTAGAGATTTTAAATTCCAGTCTTCAATCAAACAGGCAACAATATCTATTCCCATTTTCTTCAAACGTTTTTCAGCATCATCAATAAGATAGGATGCAATTCCAAGGTTTCGATATTCCGGTAAAATGGCTACCCTGTTTATCCAGCCTTTTCTGCCATCATGACTGATAATTATCGAACCGACTATTTTTTCTTCGCTTTCTGCAAAAAGAAAAGAGATATTCGGTTGTTCAAGTTGTTTGGAAATATTTTCTTTACTGTCCCTTCCCAAAGGACGATAAGGAAGTTCTGCTTTTTCCCATAATTCTATGAGAATATCATATTCTTCAATTTCGAAATCTCTGATTTTCAGATTTGTTAAATTCATAATAATTTCTTCATTATTATTTCAACCGTGTCGATTGAAGGAAATGAGGAAGAATTACAGAGTGCGATGCTCTTAATGAATGTTAATAATATCTCTTACAACTCTGATTATTTCTTTCGCATCTGCCAAAGCTTCTTTGGTTTCGTCAAAACAAAATTCAGAGAGTACATCATAATCGCCTTCCATTCTTTGATCAAAAGCTTTTTGAACTAATTTCCCGATTTTTCTTTCTACCTTATGGTTTTTAACGAAATTTTTATTGAACCAACCAATTAGTTGAGTATGCTTGGATGTTTTATAATCGGACTTAATTGCCAATGCTGAAAGAATGTAAAAAATACTATAATAAATTCTGTTCAAAGCACCGCTGAAACCCTCGTTATTAAGAAGTATTTCTGCATCGTTTATTGCCTGATATGATTTTTGAATGTTATTATCAATAATTACGATTCTATTCTCTTTCGATAATGTCATATTATTATTCCTTTTAACAATGCATCCTGAATAAAAGGCGAGCAACCTTTAATGGAATTAAGCTCTTTTTTACTGATGAATTTTGTTTCTGTGATTATATCGTATTTCAGGATTATGTCATAGACAATTTCACGGATATTTTCTTTCAGCTTCCAATTATAATCTTTTTTTAGAATTAATAAAATATCATAATCCGAATATTCTCGCTCTTTATTTTCAGCACGAGAACCAAATAGTATAAGTTTATCTATATATTCCGGATATTTTTTTATTAATAAACTTTTTAATTCTTTTAAAGCCTTTTCATTATACATAATTATTTACCTCATTTTCTATTTGAGAAATTTGGCTGCATAGCGGAAAACTTTTTCAAAACTTCGATTCACTTCTTTTTGGAATTTATCACTTATAGGAAAAGGAATAACATGATTATATTCGTATGGAAAATCAATTTTTCTGATTTTAATGGGGATTTTTCCATCTTCACCTTTGAGGGAATTTACAACTTCATAATGCGAAATAACTTTATCCTTTTTTAGAGTTACAACTTCGATTTGTTTGCTTAGTTTTTTGAATCTTTTTTCACGGAATATTTTCATTTTATGATAATCCAGCATGCATCTGAAATATTTTCCTGCTGGATGAAGTTTACTGAAATAATGAGTCAATCGTTCATCACGTTTCATTTCTTTATCCAGATGTTCAATGAAATAAGAGTAGATAGCAATATTCGCTTCACTATCCAAAATATATTTGGATACAGCAGACATTTTTTTTAAGAGCGGACCGCCACAGAAAATAAACAATTTCGTGTCTTTAAAGAAATTGGTGGGATTAGTCATAATCAGGATTTGCGAAAGAAAAGCACCAATAGAATAGGCAAAAAAATCTATACTCGCCTCTTGATGAATAAGCGGATGATTACCATCTTTTATTTCTGTTACTAATTGAATTACATCATAATAGGATTGCAGCCCAGACCATAAAAATCTTTGTGGATGCGTATGCAATCTTGAGCTTATCGCAGTATTTGCAAATGAAGCATCAACAATATTCGGAAAGAGTTTTATGCGTTCTTTACAGATTTTTTTCATTAATCTGGGATCACTCCAGATTTTTGGAGCTCTATTCATATGGAAAGCAAGAGGAAAAAGAATTACGGATTTTCCGGTAAGTTCCAGGAGTTTTTTTGCCCAGACCAGATATTTTTCCCAACTTTTCTCATTTAATCCATGAAATAATATTATTACTTTTTTCGATTTTGATGACTTGAGATTCTTAAAAATAGTGTATTTAAAGTGAATGTTCTCTTTGATTTTTGAGTCCGCTACATTAAGAAGTTCATTTTCAAATTTTAATGAAGACTCAACATCTGGATTGTTTTTAAAAGTTATATTATGATAATTGCATCTGTATACTTCTTCACCCGGAAGAATGTTGTAATCAAATGATTCAAAAGGAAGATTATAAATTTTCAATTTTTCCGATTTGAGAACAATACTATCCTGTTCCTGATTGAACTTTTCTGCTAAAAGTTTATAATCGTTTGAATAGCTCATATTTACCTCGTTATTTTTTTATGGAATTATGGATTCCAAAAACATATTTACTAATGAAATCAAAATAGCAGCGATCGCAGCAGTAAAACATCCTTTTATCTTAAATTTTGGAACGATCTTAGAAACGATAATTAAGCACAACCCATTAACAAAAAAGATAAATAAACCCAAAGTTAGTAGATGAATCGGAAAGAAGAAGATATGCAGTATTGGACGAATAATTGCATTTACGATTGCCAGAACAAAAGCAGTAATAATGGCTACGAAAAGATCTTCCACGTAGAAAAGTTTTGTGATTTTACCAACAAGATAAATCGAAAAAGCTAATATTAATATCTTTATAATAAAATCATTCATCAGTTCGAAAATTTCCTTAAGAAGGCAGGGATTTCCATTTGCATGGTTCCTTTTTTCTTTTCATCTGTATCTTTTTTACTTAAATCCATTGATTGTGCATCTTTAATAACTTCCAATGTTTTTGCAATATCCTCATCGTTGCTTTCACTGGTCGCAACAAATACATCTCGCTCAAATTTTGAAGTTCCCGCGATT
>JAUWNO010000394.1 GCA_030612605.1 Armatimonadota bacterium | reverse complement strand
ATTTTGATGAGGAACTGGAAATAAAATTCAAAAAAAATGAAATTTATAATATTCTCCGAATTGCCACAGAAGAGGATACCAAACAATTGGAAATTGTGAAGCAGAAAGAACAGGAAGCTAAAGAGAAATTCCTGAAAATGGTGGTGAAATATCCATTTGAAATGAGATTGCTGGATACAGTTTATCAGTTGGATGGAAATAAATTAACTTTTTTCTTTTCTGCGGATGGCAGAGTTGATTTCAGGGATTTTGTGCGCGAATTGGCAAATGAATTTAAAACCCGCATTGAGCTTCATCAATCTTCCGGTAGGGAAGATGCTCGCAGATATGGCGGACTCGGTATTTGTGGAAAGACTTATTGTTGTGTGACTTTCCTGAAAAAGTTTAATCAGGTTAGCATAAAGATGGCAAAAGATCAGAATCTTCTAGGAAATTTATCAAAAATTTCTGGTCCTTGCGGCAGGTTGCTTTGCTGTCTGCGTTTTGAAGAAGATTTCTACCTGGAAAAAGCTACTGACTTTCCGGAAATCGGGGATGAAGTTTTTTTCAATGAAACAAAAATGAGAGTTATAAAAAACGATTATTATAATAATAAAATTTTTCTCACCTCGAAAGACAAAAAGAACGAAACAGTTACACTTGAAGAATTCGATTTGTTAGAAAGATGTTAGCTCACATTCTCAATCTTTTACCTTTTGAATTGAAAAATTATTTGCTGGATATTGATGAACCAAAATACCGTTTGAAGCAGATTCTGAATTGGATTTATAAAAATAGAACTTTAGATTTTTCGCTCATGACCACGCTTCCGGAGTCTCTACGACAGAAATTAAAAAACGATTTTCATAATTTCCTTCCTGAAATAATTAAGGTCGACATTTCCAAAGATGGAACAAAGAAATTTTTATTATCTCTTAATGATGACAATAAAATTGAAATGGTGCTCATTCCAAATGACAAAAAAAATACTTTGTGCATTTCTTCACAGGTTGGTTGTGCTCGCAATTGCAGTTTCTGTGCTACAGCAAGTTTGGGTCTCATCAGGAATCTGGAGGTTTACGAGATCCTTTCACAGGTTTTTCTGGCAATTAAAGAATTGGAAGAAAACAAACTTACGAACATCGTTTTAATGGGCATGGGTGAACCATTAGATAACCTGCAAAATGTGATCAAAGCCGTAAAAATTTTACAAGAGGAACAGAGCTTCAGTTTCAGTCCTAGAAGGATAACAATTTCCACCTGCGGGATAATTCCTAAACTGAAAAAACTGGCTGATTGCGGATTGAAAGTAAAATTAGCTGTTTCTTTGAATTCTGCCATCCAGGAAAAAAGAGAACAGTTGATGCCTGTCTGCAGGAAGTATCCTCTTACAGAATTGAAAAATGCCTTGCTGGATTTTCGAAAAAAAACAACCTTCCGCATTACTTTCGAATATGTGATGATAAAAGATTTTAATGTTGGAAAAGAAGATACAAAAGCTCTGTTAAAATTTCTGGGAGATATTTCCTGTAAATTGAATGTGATAAAGTGGAACGAGGTGAGTTCTTTGCCGTTTAAATCACCTTCGGAAGAGGAAGTAGCTGAATTTATACTTAGAATGCAAAAGCTGAGTTCTGCAGTTACATATCGTAAAAGTAGAGGTCAGGATATTGATGCAGCCTGCGGGCAATTGGCTGGAAATTATTAATTTTATGGGAGTTTAAAGGCTCACGGATTAACACAGATGAACACGGATAAAAGCATGAAGTACGAAGAAAATGAATTTGTTTCTACTTTGCAGATTGTGAACGAGTTAATGTTACGTTTTTTCGATGATGAATTTAATCCCATATCCGTACAATCCGTGAAGATCAGTGAGCTGAATAGGAGTGGTTATGAAAGACCTGAATCTTGATAAAATTGCAAAAATGATAGATCATACAGAACTGAAATCCAATTCCGGTCAAAAGAAAATATTGAACCTGTGCAACGAAGCAAAGATGTTTGGATTCATCTCGGTTTGCATTAATCCGCATTACGTAAAATTTGCTTATGAACAGCTTAAAGATAGTGATGTGCTGGTTTGTTCGGTGATCGGTTTCCCGCTGGGAATGAATACAAGCAGGCTCAAAGCTTTGGAAGCTGAACAAGCGGTAAAAGATGGTGCAAAAGAAATAGATATGGTCATCAATGTGGGAGCAATGAGAGAAAAAAAATATGACTTTGTGAAAGATGATATAAAACAGGTTGTAGAAGCAAGCAGTCCTTCCCATGTAAAAGTAATAATGGAAACCTGCTTTCTGACTGATAATGAAATTGTGAAAGCCTGCCAGCTCGCTGTAGAAGCAGGTGCTCATTTTGTTAAAACTTCCACTGGATTTGGAGCTTTTGGTGCATTTCCTCATCATGTGAAACTTATGAGAGAAACCGTAGGACCTGATATTGGCGTTAAAGCAGCAGGTGGAGTTTCCAATTTTAAAGATGCTATAAGATTAATAAATGCAGGAGCAAACAGGCTTGGAACAAGTGCAGGAGTAATGATCCTGGAAGGAGCTAAATTATTCAAGTTCGCTTCCGAAGCATGGCTTGAACCGGAAATTCCATGTCATATCTGTCCTTCACGTCATGCAAATATGGCAAAGCTTCCCAAAGCTGTTTATACTTATTATAAGAAAAAATGTTTA
>JAUWNO010000145.1 GCA_030612605.1 Armatimonadota bacterium | reverse complement strand
ATAATAATTCTTTTTCTTTCAGATCTCTCTTCATCTGTTCTTCCGCCTGTTTATGTTTGATGGCAAGAGCAATTTCTTCTGAAATAAAGGTAAGAATTTTAATATCTTTCTCTGCATAAAGATTGTGATCATCATAGCTTTGAACTGCAATTACACCAATTACTTTGTTTTCAACTTTTAGAGGAACACCCAGCCAGATTTCGGAACGAGTTCCAATGATGTCAATTTTGCCTTGTTTGTTTAATTCATCTTGTAATTGTTTATTAGCAAATAATGGTTTACCTGTTTTTATGACCAGAGAAGTAAGCGTCTTACCAGCAGGGAAAGTTTCAAAATCATCTTTTTCATCAACATCAAAAGGAAGAGAGATCATATCAGTTTTCTCATCATATAAGGCAACATAGAAATTTGTAGTGTCGATCACATTTCCCAGGTATTCTCTTATCTTGCTGAAAAGGTCGCGCATTTTATCGGTTGTATTCAGAGCATTGGAAATGTTGTATAAGACTTTTTGTGTTTCCTCTGCCTGCTTGCGCTCTGTGATGTCCTTCAATGAAACCACTAGAGCTTCTTCTTCTTCTTCTTCTTCTGCAAAAATCTTTCCAGCAAAGTCAAATTCTAATATAATTTTTTGTCTTCTTTCAACAATGCTCATCGCTTATCTCCTCTTTTTTCATTTTTTTACTACATTTTAAGTTTGTTTGCAATAGGTAAAGAACCAAATTGAGAAATAAAACTTTCTAATAATTCTTTTTCCACATAAACATATTCGGGAGTTGCGAAATATCTCAAAAAGATACCCTGAGAATTTCGGTAGTGTTTTATCGTAAAGTTCTTAATATTCGTACAAATATAATTTCGAATTCTAATTAATAGATTGTTGGAACGACCGTAATATATCACTTCCGAAGTAAATTTCGGATACTTTATATGATTGATCACAGATATTTCATATACACCGGCTTTATCAGGAATAATATGTAAGTTCTTTTTATGCAACGGCAATATTCGGGAAAATTGTTTTCTGTATGGATTAGTTAAATTAATTTTATTGTAAGCTGGAATGTTAATCGACCTTCTGTAATTACAAATTGTTCTAATAGTAAGAAATATATTATAATTCTTTCTAAGAATTTCCTGAACTTCATTATCTCGCATTCCGCATGATTGTTGAAAGATAACATGTTCAACAATACTTGTATAAATCTTTCTTTTATTACAGAAAATATCCTTTAGAAAATATTTAGAACTGTTAAAAGATATAAAGGTGTTATTAATTAATCGGCTTAAACGACTAATATCTAAATAAGGGAATTGATATTTTTCTAAAAATTCCTTCAAAGAAATAGGAATCATATTTTTTCGATCATTAGTCTCAAAGAAGTCTCTTTGCAGTTCTAACATATTATTCATAATATGATGTATAAAAAGATTTTTAGTTTTGATCCAATTCATTGAATGTTTCCACCGTATATCGTCGGGTTCTTCTAATAATTCAAAATCCAGTTTTAAGTATTCAGATGAATAAAATTTGAAACCTTCTTTTTCTCTTTTCACTATTCCGGTTATTCCTCTATGCATATTTTTTGAAATTCTATCATCAATATAATGAACTCTATAAAAAGGAGCTTTCGATGTTTTGTTAATGAACTTATCCACATACTTTAGATATTTATTAATGTTCATTTCCAAAATGTTTGCCAGAATCATCCGGCTGATCACATTATTTTTCATAAGCTCTTTCTTCCAGCAACCGCACTAATTTCGATAATACCGTGTTTTGTTTTTCTTGATTGTTTTCGTAATTCAGAGAGTATTATTTGTTTTAGTTCATCTTCCGACATGTTTAGCTCAGGAGCATATTTTATAATGAGTTTTGCAAAAGCATTATTAGATTTCAAGACTTCAATTTGCTTATTTACAGCAAGCAGTGATTCGGGAACGGACTGAAATATGTTTTTAAAGTTCTCCTCGCTCTGACGAAGTGCTTCTTCTGCCTGCTTGCGCTCGGTGATGTCGCGGAATATACCTTGAAGCACTTTTTTATTCTCAAGTTCAAGGATATTGGCTTTGATTGCAACCTCTTTGATTTCTCCCTTTTTGGTAATAACCTGTGTCTCCAGAGTCTGCCCTTCTTTTTCCTTGAGGGGTTGTTTGAAAGTCCTGCCAAGTTTACCTTTGATTTCTTCTGGAGGATGGAGAATCCGCCGGTGTTTACCAACAAGTTCTGATTTCTTCCTGCCGACCAACTCTAATGCTGCACGGTTACAGTCAATCAATATACCTGTTTCAGCATCAGCGATGACGATAGCGTCCAGTGCCTCCTCAAACTGCTTTCTGTATTTTTCTTCAGATTTTCTAAGAGCCTCCCCAGCTCGCTTGCGCTCTATAGCGAGAGCAATTTCCCCTGAGACGAATTCTAAAATATCCATATCTTTTTCAGAATAAAGATGTGGATCATCATAGCTTTGAACTGCTATAACACCGATTACTTTGTTTTCAACTTTCAGAGGAACGCCGAGCCAGATTTTGGAACGAGTTCCAATGATGTCAATTTTGCCCTGTTTGTTTAATTCATCTTGTAATTGTCTATTAGCAAATAATGGTTTACCTGTTTTTATGACCAGAGAAGTAAGAGTCTTACCAGCAGGGAATGTTTCAAAATCATCTTTTTCATTAACATCAAAAGGAAGAGAGATCATATCAGTTTTCTCATCATAAAGGGCAACATAAAAATTTGTTGTATCAATCACATTTCCCAAGTATTCTCTTATTTTTATGAAGAGTTCGTGCAAATTTTCAACTGTATCCAAAGCATTGGAAATGTCATATAATGCTCTTTGTATTTTCTCTGCCCGCTTGCGCTCTGTGATGTCACGAGTAATACCACAGAGTCCAATAATTTCACTTGAATCTTTATATAACGGCACCTTAATGATGTGGAAAGTAAATGGAATACCTTTTATTTTCTTAGTGTGTTCTTCTTCGATGATGTTACCCTTAAGAACACGTAAATCCATCTTTTTGATGTGTAATGCAGCTTCTTTATCAAAGAGGTCGTCATCTGTTTTTCCGATTAATTTTGATGCAGGGAGTCCCAAAAGTTTTTCCACAGCAGGATTGACCAGCGTGTATTTTAAATTACGATCCTTGATGAAAACAGAGTCTTGAGCTGTCTCGAAAATAGCACGGAACCGTTCCTCGCTCTCTCGCAGCGCCCTCTCTGCCTGTTTGCGTTCTTGTTCAGCTTCCCACTGGGACAGAGCCTTTTTTATCACGCTGGGAAGTACATCAAGATACCTACCCAAAGGGTCCTTAACAATATAGTCCTGAGCACCCGATTTTATTGCTTCAGCTGCGATAAGTTCATTACCTGAAGCAGTGATAAAGACAACTGGAATATCTATTCCTTCTCTCTTAATTTTTCGAAAAACCTCCAGTCCATCCTCATCAGGAAGTTTGTAGTCAATAAGAACAATATCAAATGAGCTTGATTTAAGTTTTTGAATTACCTTTTCTCCTCGCTGAATCCAGTCAATTTTGCATTCAATATCACTTCTTTGCAATGTTCTTTCCATTACAAGGTAGTCATGCTTAAAGTCTTCAATAACAAGAATGTCTATTTTTTTTTTCATTATTTATTCTCCTCTCAATATTTGCCACTAACTTCACCCCGTTAGATAGCATCCCATTAGATTACAAGTATCTAACGGGGTAAATTTATTTTTCTATGGTAATTCAGACATAGTCCAGTATATTTGTATATTACGGATGGCGTTTGAAAAATTTTCAAAGTCCACTGGTTTTTGGATAAATGTATTGCAACCAAGCTGATAACTTCTTAAACGATCCTCTTCCTCTTTTGAGGTAGTAAGCATAATCACTGGAATTGTCTTCAGTTGTGGGTCTTTCTTGAGAATATCAAGACACTCGACTCCATCCATTATTGGCATTCGGATGTCCATCAGTATAATTCCAGGTCTTGGAAACTTTTCAGGATTTGCATAATCTCCTTCATGACGAAGAAATTGAAGACACGCCTCTCCGTGCGGTACTACAAAGAGTGGATTGGTAATTTTATGAAGCTTCCATGCACGCTTTATAAAAAAAACATCGTGCTTATTGTCCTCAACAAGAAGAACAGGAAAATCTTTCCACTTATTATCATTACTCATGCTAAATATCCTTAGAAATAAATATTTATTCTTTAATTTTATTTATTTTTTATATCAATCCCCGATTAAATGGGATAACAAACTATTCTATATTCTATTTTTTTGGCAAGGTAAATGAAAACACACTACCTTTATTCGGTGCTGATACTACCCAAACTGTGCCACCTTGTTCTTCAATAGCTTTTTTAACAATTGCCAGTCCTATACCTGTTCCTTCGTATTCTTCCTGTGTATGCAGTCTTTGAAAAATTCTAAATATTTTATCAAAATACTTAGGATCAATACCTATCCCATTATCCCTGACAGCGAATTCCCAAACATTCCCTTTATCCAAACATTCAACAGTAATTTGTGGTTTTAGTGTCATATTAAACTTAAATGCATTTGATAGCAGATTGGAAAATATTTGTTCCAGATGCAACTCGCTGCCTTGAATTATAGGCAGTTTTGGGGGTAAGATTATTTGAACATTATCTCCAGGATGTAATTTAGAAATAATATTATCTAGTAGTTTGCCAAGATCCACTTCGTTTGTCTTTGGTTTTATCCTACCTATCCGGGAATATTCCAAAAGATCAACTACCAATTCTTCCATATATAAAGCATTCTCTGCAATACTCTGTATATAATCCTTTCCGATTTCATTAAGTTTATCACCAAAATCTTCTTGTAAAAAACGGCTGTAGTTAATCAGTGCACGAAGGGGAGCTCTGAGGTCATGAGATACTGCATAAGTATATTGGGATAACTCCTCGTTGAGTTTCTGCAATTGCTCTACCTTATGTTCAAGCTCCTGAGAGTATTCTTCAATTTCATACTTCATTCGTTTCAAATCTGTTATATCTGTATATACTGCGACAGCTCCAACTAATTTATTATCTATAAATATTGGTGAACCTGCTACCATCACTTCTACAGGAGAACCATCTTTACGATATCGCACTGACTCTGTAGTTGACACATTTTTCCCATCCAGCACCAATTTACTATAATCCCTTGCTTCTTCAAATTTATCTGCTCCAGCAATCAAATCATCAATATCTCTGCCTATCATCTCATCACAGGAATATCCAAACAGTTCCTCTGCTCCTTGATTACACATAATTGTTTTGTGCTGAGCATCCATAGTAATAATAGCATCAGGTGCATTGGTTAGCACTGCTTCCAGGTAAAGACGACGCTCCTCGTTTTCCAGCTCTGCTTGTTTGCCTTGAGTTTCTGATTTTTCTAATTCGGTAATACGCTTACGTAATTTTAGTAATTCTTTTATAAGTTGTTCTTTTGTCTTATCTTCATTTTTCATCTATTCTCCCTGCATTTGGCTGGTTCAGTCCGTCAGTTGCCGGATGAACCATCTGTTTGAAACCCTTTGTTGAAACCTTTTGGTTCTATAAAAGGTGTTATTCATAAAATTCCTCTTCCGTCTCAAGTCCAATGAATTCGGCAACTGCTGAATCCCCTGAACTCGAATCTTTACTCCGTAATTCCATACTTCGTTTCTTCACCTGCTTTCTTAAGAAGCTCATTAATCTTTTTTTTCAATTCAATCATTCTCAATTCTCTGTCCACAGCAATTTTATTAAAGGCTTCTAATTGTCGATTTCTCTTTTTGAGTTCTTCTTCAGCTTCCCGTCGCTCGGTGATGTCACGGACTGTTGCTTGTAACAGCTCTTTACCTTGCAATTCAATTTTAGTTAACAATACATTAGCAAAAAATTCTTTGCCATCTATTCGCTGATGTTTCCATTCAAAGAAATGAGAGTCTTTTTCCAAGGTTATTTGCATCATTTGTTTAGCTTTTATTGCAGATAAGATTCCATCAGGCTGATATTCTGGAGATAAATCCACGGTACTTCTATAAATAAGCTCTTGTTCGTCTTTACATTTAAACATTTTCACAGCAGCAGGATTTCCACTGATAAATC
>JAUWNO010000070.1 GCA_030612605.1 Armatimonadota bacterium | reverse complement strand
TTGAGCACATTTCATCCCAAAGTTCCCTGGTCAGCAGGATTGGCAATGAGCAGGAATGTTTATATTTACGGACTCGCTAAAACTATTTACGCAGCAGAATCTGATTCCAAAGGCGGAACCTGGTCGGGCGTTCTCGATGGTTTGAGAAAAGAACGGAATATTTATGTTCGTAAACCGGGAAAAGATGAAAGAAATGCGAATGAACTTCTGATTTTAGCAGGTGCAAAACCGGTCGATTCTAAAGGAAATATTTTAAATGAAGAAACATCTTATCTGCAAACAAGATTGAAAGAACTTCTTTGCACGAAATCTCTTACAATTGAAGAAATCATCGAGAAACTGAAATTAAGAATCGAACCGCAGAATTTTTCTAAAATATTATCCGGATTGGATTTTATCGAGAAGAAGCGGAAAAACAGGAAAAATTATTTTTGTTTGAAAGAGAAGAAAGAAAGCCAGATGGAGTTGTTTTGATTAAAAAAGGAATTCTGCGAAAGCGATTCTCCTCATTTCTACTTCAATTATATTCTCAAATTAAATTTTGGAACAAGAATAAAATTAATTTTGAAATTTTCATATTCTTTTGATTTCTTTGTCTCAAACTGAAATTTATAAATAAAGGATTACTAAAATGGAGTTTTATCATAAAAAAAATGAATTAAAAAAAATGTTTGAATCGGGAGAAACAGACATTTTAGAGTTTAAAGCGTTACCAAATAAATCCTTTTTTACAACATTTTCTGCTTTTTCGAACACGAAGGGTGGAATAGTTCTACTCGGTGTTAATAAAAAAGGAATTCCGGTTGGCATCAAAGCGACAAGTAATTTTCTTGAAGATCTAACTAACCGGATCGTAAATAAGCTTTCGATCTATCCTGAAATCGAGGTGATAGAAATAGAAGAAAAACGGATTATCGCCTTTAGAGTTATTCATTCAAGTTATCTTGTTTCTTATGAAGGTCGTTATTATGAGCGAGTTGGAAATACAACCAGAGAAATGAATCAGGAAAAACTCAAAGCACTTCTTTTGAGATCTAATCCTTGGGATTCAATAGTCGGTGATTTTTCTTGGGAAGAGATAGATACCGACACTGTTAGAAATTTCATACAGCGTGCAGTAAAGAATAATAGGCTTATTGATGTATCATTAAATGAGCCAATCGAAGTAATTTTAGAAAAGTTGGAGCTTCTTGTTGATGGAAAACTGACTAATGGCGCAATTCTTCTATTTAGTAAAAATCCCCAAAGGCATTTTATCAATCTTTGTATCCGAATAGGTCGATTTAAAACAGAAATCACAATAATCGATGATAAATGGATTAAAGGAAATCTGATGCAACAATTTGAGGAATCTCTAAAAATAATAAAACAACTTATAAATGTCCGTTATGAAATAAAAGGAATAGAAAGAGAGGATGTCTGGGATTATCCGTTACCTGCTATCCGGGAAGCTTTGTTAAACGCCCTGACTCATAGAGATTATTTTAATATTGCAAATTTCATTGTTATAAAAGTTTATAATGATCATATCTGGTTTTCTAATCCGGGTGGATTACCTGAAGGTATAACAATTGAGCAACTTAAAAAACCTCATCAATCTTATTTACGAAATCCGTTAATTGCCAAAATTCTTTATTTGGCAGGTTACATCGAGCAATATGGAAGCGGGACAATGAGGATGGTTAAATGGCTGAAAGAATATAGATTGCCTGAACCGGAATACAAAGAGGAGTTTGGTGGATTTTCAACATATTTTTATAAAGATATTTATACAGAGGAAGATTTAAGAAAAAAGGGGTTGAACTTAAGACAGATCAAAGCAGCGATGTTTGTTAAAGAAAATGGAAAAATTACCAATAAGGAATACCAGGAGCTTTGTAAAGTACAAAAAAGACAATCAACGGATGATTTGAAAAAACTTGAAGAAAAAGAAATTTTTAATCGCATTGGAACAACAGGAAAAGGAACATATTATGTTCTAAAGGCGTACCAAAGGGGCGAAAGGGGCACTAATGGGGCACTAATGGGGCATTTAAAAACAACTAAAGGAAATAACAATTTCTTAAATAAAAATCAAAATGAAATTTAGGAACAAGAAGAACAACAGTTCGTAATTGTTCGCTATTAAAATAAAGGTTTATAAAAAATGGAAAATATTCAACATTTAATTCAGCTTTTGCAATCTTTGATTTCACCGATTGTTTTGATTTCCGGCGTGGGATTATTACTGCTCTCATTCACTAACAGGCTGGGTCGTGTTATTGATAGATCGCGTTTCCTGGTCAAAGAACTTGAGCAAGACGGAAAAGATAATTTTGAAATCAAGGAAAAACAAATCTCGATCTTGTATAAGCGAAGTAGAATTTTACAAACGTCCATCACAGCTATCTCCATCACAATCCTATTAGCAAGTTTAATGATTTTGCTTTTATTTCTTGGTTATTTCACAAAGACAAATATTGAGCCTTTTTTTTTAATTCTATTTGTCATCGCCATATTTTGCTTGATTTTATCTATAATATTATTTCTTCTTGATGTTTCTCTGACATTAAAAGCTTTAAAATTTCAGATTAGAAATCATTTGTAAAATCTTCGCAACGGTTGAAAACCTTGCGAACGGCTGAGAATGACTGCTCACTTTCACCGTTCCGACTTGTCCGGCGTAGCTTTAGCGGAGACGGAAGGTCAGAAAGAAGAAATGAAAGATAATGACCGTTCGGAAGGTGATAGAGGAAAATATGAACTATAAACATCTTTTCGGTCCTGTTCCATCCCGCCGGCTGGGAATTTCACTCGGTGTGGATTTGGTTCCGCACAAAGTATGTAGTTTAGATTGTATTTATTGCGAAGTTGGCAAGACGACTAATTGCACAATTGAGCGACAAGAATATGTTCCCATAAATGAAGTTCTAAATGAATTGGATGATTATCTTAAACAAAAACCAAATCTTGATTTCATCACTTTTTCCGGAGCAGGGGAACCGACTCTAAATAGCGGAATTGGGAAAGTTATCTCTTTTATAAAAGAAAAATATCCTCAATATAAATTAGCTCTTTTAACAAATTCGACTCTTTTATATGATGAAAACCTGAGGAAAGAAATAATAAATATTGATCTGATTCTTCCCTCTTTGGATGCAGCAAGTGAAGATATTTTTGAGAGATTGAACCGTCCGTACCCAAAAGTTGAAATCGAAAAAGTGATTGAGGGACTATTATCCTTTAAAAAGGAATTCAAAGGTAAAATGTGGTTAGAACTTTTTATTGTTCCCGGACTGAATGATACTGAAAAAGAGCTTTCCCTTCTTAAAAATACAATTCTGAAAATTAATCCGGAAAAAGTACAATTGAATACACTTGATAGACCAGGAACAGAACCGGAAGTAAAGGCTGTTTTAAAAGAGAAATTAGAAGAAATTGCTGAATTTTTAAAACCTCTTTTTGTAGAAATAATTGCGAAATTTATTTCTCGTCAGAAAGTAAAAAGTTTTAATAAAAATATTGAAAGTCAGATTTTAGAAACGATACGCAGGCGACCTTGTACCGATAAAGACCTTTCCGCGATGCTTGGTCTCCATCTTAATGAATTGAATAAATATCTCGCTGAATTGCTTAAAAGAGATATTATCAAAAGTGAATTTCAAGAAAGAGGAGTTTTTTTTAAGATTAAAAAAGCGGCTAACTGAGAATGTTAACCGCTTATTTTTTTTCTGATTATTTTATTTCACAAAGCAGAACTTAGTGTTACTTTATCATTCAAAATTCATCATTCATTATTCGATATTCATTTAGCTTTTCAACCGTTCGGGATCCGGCAAATGACGGAGTTCCGAAGGTTTATTTCATCAGGATCATTTTCTTAACGGAAGTATAATCTCCGGTGTTCATTTCATAGAAATAAATTCCACTGGAAACACTTTCATTATTATCATTGATTCCATTCCAAATAACTTCATAACTATTTGTTGAGTGATATTCATTCACCAGAGTTTTTACTTTCTGGCCTTTGATGTTGAATATTTCGATAGTAACATTACCGGCTTCTTTGATTTTATACTGGATAGTTGTGGACGGGTTGAATGGATTCGGATAGTTCTGTGCAAGAGATCCAGCAACCGGGACAGTGTTGTTATTAACGGAGCTTCCACCGTAAGGAACCGGGAACTCAAGACTTAGAGAAGAATATTGAAGTGTTCCCCCCGCATTCAGACCATAGCCACCAAATGCAAAAGGTCCAAAGCTTTCATCATCATAGAAGACCATGTGCAATTTACCATGAGTGTCATCCAGAACTTCGATCGTATCACCCGGATAAACGAAACAAGGCATCATATTATCAAGCTGGGGACAATAATTTTCATCATCGGCTTTGGCGTTTAAGAATCTTGGTTGAGACCAGGTTGCACCATAATCACCAGAGACAGCAATAGCAATTTCAGATATTTCGAACCAGTCTTCATATCCTGCTATGCCGTCATAACCCTGAAATTGTTTATAACCATCTTGCCATAATGCGATTACCCAGTTGTCATTTTCTGTGAGCTTAAATGAGCTGTTATGGAATGAACCATCTTGCAGATTACCAGCATAAAAATATGTGGGCCAGCTTGCTACAGATACAATAAAACCATTTTCATCATATTCATCAACTTCCATCAATCCATCCCCATCAATATCATAAGGAATATAGGGAAAATCATCAGCAGGATCTGCTCCTTCGAGATACATATCCCAGAAAGTGAATTCACCGGTTGCAACATCAAAAGTATAAACTTTTGGATAGAAAAATCCCGGATAATAACCTCCTCCTGCAGCAGCTTCGACAGTTGTAAGTCCCATTGCAGTAAAGCAGCGAATCTTGGTGTTGTCTTCAGTGAAGATGGCATTAAATTTACAGCCATCCGGGCTTGGATTTAAATAAATTTCGGCTGGAGAACCGTCATCATTCTCAAACCACCAGCTTCCATCCAGGTTTTGCTGGTTATCAATGTCATAACGCCAATATTGCGAATAGTAAGTAAAATCTTCAGCATAATTATCGCTGTACCAGACGCAAAGTGAATCTCCTGCCCAGCCCATGAATGCTACCTGTCCATCATCAGAAATAGCCATATCTTTGATGGTTCTATCAATAGCTTGATATTGATATTGGTCCATTAAAGGGAATGTTTTATAAGTCCAATCAAAAGTAGATTGTGCGTCCAAATCTGCTGTTTCAAAATCAGCATAACCTAAAAGGACATTATAGTTGTAAGCACCTGCACTGCTTGTGTAGTTATCACCATAAACATAAACTCTTCTATGATCTGCTTCAGGTGAAGGTCCGATCATAACTTTTGGCCAGATGAACTCATCATTATCCCAACCTGTGAGCGGTTGGCTAACTTCAGGATTATCGAAAACAATAAACTCATCGATCCATAATCCGGGAGAACCCATCATATGAAATAAATCATAAGAAGCTAAGCAATCATAGGAATTGTCCGGCTCTACAATTGCATGCCAACTGGCAATCGGATCACCGGTTACATCATCCACATCAATTCCGGTATAACCCTGATGTACGTCGTTTGTACTGATTGGGTCGACATTTGTAACAGTACCATTTTCTGTGATGTAGGCGTAATAAACTCTTCTTTCAGAAGTGGATGTTTCCATAGCATGGAAAGCTATGTAAATGCCATGAGCCGGTAAACCATATGGCTGTGAAATTTCCGGTTGAATACGGACTGTCCAACTGTTATAAGCACAGGGCATGTAATCATAGAAAGAATTGGCAATTGCAGTTGGCTCAACTATAAATTCGTAGTTGGGTCCGTCTCTGAATGTTGATGCAGGTTTTGTAGAAACATTATCTTGCACCAGGGGTTGTTCCACCGGCATTTGAGCATCATTGGCAAACAAGCTGCCGATAAAAACGATTAATACGCAAAAAAGAATAATTCTTTTCATCTCTCCTCCTTTTAGCTTGAATTTTTCAAGCGTGTTTTTTATTGATTATGCAAATTATTTGTAAAGATTTTTTTTAGGATGAATTTTAAAAAGCGGCTAACTTACAAAGTTAACCGCTTATTATTTCACAAAGCAGGAGCTTTGTGTTACTTTATTGCGAAGCCTATTTCTTCAGGATTTATACGCCACGGCGAACAAGTCCGCCATTATTTTAGTAGGATCATTTTCTTGACAGAAGTATAATCTCCGGTGTTCATTTCATAGAAATAAATTCCACTGGAAACACTTTCATTGTTATTGTTGGTTCCATTCCAGACAGTGGTGTAATTATTGGCAGCGTGATATTCATTAACCAGGGTTGCGATTTTCTGACCTTTGATGTTGAAAATTTTGATGGTCACATTGCCGGCTTCTTTGATTTCATATTTGATGGTTGTGGATGGATTGAATGGATTAGGATAATTCTGTGCCAGTAAACCAACAGTTGGAATTATCTCATGTTCAACTGAAGACGGCGGTCCGGAGAATTCAATATCTAGTGCTGCATACTTTAATTCACCTCCATTGTTCAGTCCGGTACCAAGACAGCCGGCGCCAAAATCATTATCATCCAGATAGAAGAGCTGAACCTTACCATGATAATTGCCGGGAGTATTACTGATAATTTCAATTTTATCGCCAGGGTAAACGTAGCAAGGAATTTGTCCTGCCAGTTCAGGAGTGTCATTTGCATTCAGGAAGATAGGCTCAGACCAGGTTTCGCCATTATCTGAAGAAATGATTATGGCAATTTCCGGAGTTGCTTCCCAGGCTGCAAATGAATTATCGCCATCAAAGAATCTCTTTGCTTTTGTTCCATCCGACCAAACAGTAACTAACCAGTTTCCGGCGGTAACTGTTTTGAAGCTATTATAACTAAAAGCATCATTAGGGTAAAAAACGCACCAATTATAAACCCATTCGGGCCAGCCAGCACCATCAAATGAATCAACCAATCCATCTTCGTCCAAGTCCCAGGGAACCATTGGCACATGATCATAAGGGTCTGCACCTTCGATGTAAAGGTCTTTAAGGCTGAATTCATGTGTATTCAGGTCGAACACAACTTCTTTTGGATAAAACTGGCACCATTCAGGATAATGATATCCGGGACCATTTCCGTCAAGAGCATCAAAAGTGACTGCCATAGAGCCCGACCAGGTTATTTTAGTGTTATTATCTTTAAACTGCATATTCATATGACCGGACCCTCCAAATTCTTGAACAACAATATATGGAGTCATAGGTGTATCTTCGCTAGAATAAAGGTAGGCAGTGCCATCTTCGTTTAAGGGATTCCATTGGTCGAAAATAAAATCTGAGGAATAATATTCAAATGGACCTTCCCCATAGTTTTCATTAATGAGCACGAAGGCATCGCTAATAGTGGCATCGTTGTCAATCACATATCCGGCATATGCAACCAGGTTATCAGCAACAGTACAGCCTTTGAAGGGTCTCATCCAGATAGGGTCTTCAGCATTCCAGGCATCCATTTGTGCCATGGTACGATAGTTCCAATCGAGAGTGTATTGATTATTCATATCTTCAGTATCAAAATCTGCATAAGCAATAAGAGAGTTCTCGCTGGGTTGACTTAATGCGCCATGAGAAGTAGTGAAATTACCCCCGGAAATGTAAACTCTTCTGTAATCTCCTCCCAGCGGTGAAGAATCGATATAAACATAGGGCCAGATGAATTCATCATCAGAAAAACCTGTGAGCGGCTCACCGACTTCAGGATTATCGATAGAAACGAACTTATCAATCCATAATCCGGGAGAGCCCATCATATGAAATAAATCATAAGTAGTTAAAACATCCCAGATTGGGTTGGCGCTTGTTGGTGCATGCCAGGCAGCAATAGGATTGGCAGTAACAGGATCGATATTGATTCCCGGATAACCCTCCTGTTCGCCACCAACGCCTACCGGGTCTGTTGCTGTTACATTGCCGTCAGCATCGATGTAGGCATAGTAAACCCGTCTTTCTGAAGTTGCAGTTTCCTTGGTATGAAATATTGCATAAGCACCGCCTGCAGGCAGTCCAAACGGATTCGATATTTCCGGCTGAATACGAAGCGGTAATCCGCAATAGTTTCCCGGCATGTAATCATAGTATGAAGAAATAATTGTAGTTGGATCTACGATGAATTCGTATGCCGGTCTATCTCTTGTACTCGAATACATAAATCCGGATGCTTTTCGAGGGCTGGTTAACGATTTGTCCGGTCCTGTTGGTTGCATGAGACCTTTTGCAAACAGGCTTCCAACCAGAACGATTAAAACTACAAAAAAAGTAACTCTTTTCATTTTTCCTCCTTATTTTTGGTATTTTTTTAAAATTAGTTCCTGAAAATTATTTCATTTTGCATTTCTCATTTTATATAATAAAATCGGTTGCAGTTTATTATTTTATTGGGAAAATTTGTAAAGATATTTTTTTTGAATCGAGCAAAAAAGCGGCTAACTTACAAAGTTAACCGCTTATTTTTTTACGTAATTATTTCATTTCACAAAGTAAAAGCTTTGTGTTACTACTTCATCAGGAAAGAAAAAGTTGCCCCGAATTTCTTCGGGGCGAAATTCTCTTATTTCATCAGGATCATTTTCTTAACAGAAGTATAATCTCCGATGTTCATTTCATAGAAATAAATTCCACTGGAAACACTTTCATT
>JAUWNO010000219.1 GCA_030612605.1 Armatimonadota bacterium | reverse complement strand
TTATATTCTCATCAAAAAGAGAAGGACAGCAGGATGAGTTTGACAGGAAGATTAACTTATTATCCTGATTTCTCGTAAAAAATTTTTATTGCAATCCATATCTGTTTTCCCTTCAACAAGATAGCCGGCTGAAAATGAAGTGGGAAATGTTAGTATTTAATTATAGATTTTTTAATGAGATTACTCAGAATGAGAATCTGTATTTTTCTGCTCATTTATCAGTTGCTTTATCCCTTCTTTTGCCAGATCGATCAGTTCAGTCAATTCTTTATCAGAAAAGGGATTGGATTCGGCAGTTCCCTGAATTTCTACGAATTTCCCGCTTTCCGTCATTACAATGTTCATATCTACATCAGCTTTGGAATCCAGTTCATAATCCAAATCTAAAACCGACTTTCCATTCACAATTCCCACACTGATTGCTGCTACAAATTCTTTCAAAGGATTTTTATCTATCAGACCATTACTTTGCATTTTTTCAAAAGCATCATTAAGAGCCACGCAAGCGCCGGTTATGGCAGCAGTTCTGGTTCCACCATCTGCCTGGATTACATCACAATCTATCAAAATCGTATAACCCGGAAAAAGATTCATGTCCACAACAGCTCGCAGGGAACGACCGATCAAACGTTGAATTTCCACAGTTCTTCCAGCCAATTTTCCGCGAATCGATTCCCTGGAAAAGCGTTTATCCGGAGCTCCGGGCAACATACTGTATTCTGCAGTGATCCACCCCTGATTTTTATCCTGAAGAAATGAAGGTGCTCCTTCCTGAATAGTTGCTGTACAAATCACTTTTGTATTGCCGGTTTGGATGAGAACCGAGCCGGCAGGATGGAGTAAATAATTTCTAGTAATTTTAGTTTTACGTTTTTTCATTTTTTTATCCACGAATTTACACGAATTAGCACGAAAAATACCTCACAATAAATTTAATAAAAGCTAAGGTTGCCTTTCAGCAACCTTGCGGCCAAGAGAAATTCTCTTGGGGTTATAAAATCAAAAAGTAAGTTATTTTCAGGATTATTAAAGCCAAATACAATAAAACTTCATTATCCAGATTTGAAAATGCTGAAATATGTTCAGCTAAACGTTCGGTTTTGTTTGACAAATGCTCTTTCCAATCTAACTCATTTAGCTCAGTTGGTACTGATTTTGTACTATTGTTTAGTAATTCTAAACACCTTTTCTCCCAACTCTGCATTTCAACCTCCAGTTACATAACAGTTACATTAGTAACCTGCTATGTTACATTAAGTTAGCTTTCCTGTTTCTATATAATCCAGATTGAAGTTACATAATCCCCTTATGCTTTTTCAATCTCTTTTCTATCTGCTCATTGAACCATTGAGCAATCTTGCTTGCTAATTCCCGCTCGTTGGTTTTGATGTTTGACATAGTTTTTATAAATACAGCAACTTGTTATCTATACAAGATTTCAAAATATTGTAACCTTTTGCCTGATTCAACTCATATCTTGACCACAAAATGTAGGCAATGAAATCAACAAATTGCAGATTCAAATTTTTATGAGATTCTTGAAAAGTTTCTTTAATTATTGTACTTGAAGATTTCTCAAACCACAATTTTATTTTAAGATAATCTAACATACTATTTTTGCTTTCGACTTTTATTGATCTGGGATCGGGTATCAAAGTAACAATCGGATAATCCTTGATCAAATCAAGGAGTGCAAGATTTATCATATAATTGTAGAGTTTATTTGAATCTTGTCTTATATGATATGAAACATTTTCTTTCTTTACAGTGATTGTTACGATTTTGATATCTTTATTATTTTCTAGAAAATTACTTGTTTTGGATGAAAAAAACTCAATCCCTTTTTTAGTTAAATCTTTGCCCTTTAATTCAATCTTTGTATTTCTTTTTTCAAATTTGTAAGTTTTTTTGACTATTCTTTTTGGTAAATGAACTTTCTCTACAGGCGTTATTAGAAATGCGATCGTTAGATATCTGCTTGATCCTCCTTTACCAAAAGGCTTATCAAGTTTCCATCCCAAATCACCGCTTTCATCCAAATATACATTCATTTGTTACCTATAAAAAAAGAGCGGTCCCTGTGGTCGGCATATTTAAAATATGCTTATGACACCTTTGGCATCACGACACAACAGGATTTACCCACTCTTTAGGTAAAATATTTTTTTTATTTTTAGTGTCAAACATTTTTTTATTATTTTTCAAATTTTTTGGATTCCACTTCTATTCTAATTTTATAATCAACCATAAAGAAGAACTCCTTCTTTTTGAATCATTTTTACAAATTTAGAAGTACCGGAAAGATCAATAAGATCAACAGGCTTGGTCAAGTCAGTTATGAGATCACCGTAAAAACTAAAAAAACATTTATGCTTAACCCCTTCTACAGCAATATCAATGTCTCTACTTTCTTTTTCTGAAGATAGGCTTGAACCAAACAATAAAACACGTTTTGCATTATATTTCTTGGCTATTATCCGTATTGTTTTTTTGTCATCTTTTGAAATCATAATTTATTTTCCTGTTTATTTTAACACTTTTTTAAAAACACTAATACAAAACTAAATCATTTTTGGGTTGTCAAATTATTTTTTCACATCTTCAATTCTTACTTTTTATGCCAAAATTCTCATCGCAATTATTTAGAAATATTTATCCGTGATAATCTGTGAAAATCCGTGAGCAAAAAGTTATCTCAGTATAACGGAACAATCTTATTCCCGGGCATTTTCTTCACCACATTTTTCAGTTCAAGTGAAAGCAGAACAGTGGAAAGTTCGCCTACAGAATATCCTGTTTTTATCATTAAGGAATCGAATTCAAGTTCTGGTTTATTTTGCAGTAAAATCTGGTAGATTTTTTCTTCGTTGGATGTTAACTTGGGAAAAGGTTTCTCGGCATTTTCCAGGATAAGGTCATATTCTTCCAGAATGTCATTGGTACAAGTTACAATCTTAGCACCCAGTTTGATCAGATAATTCGGTCCTTCAGCCTCAGGTTTATCAATGTCTCCGGGTAAAGCGAAAATATCTCGATTCTGGTCTAAGGCAAATTTGGCAGTGAGCAAAGCCCCGCTTTTTTTTGTTCCTTCAATGATCAGGCTTCCAAGTGAAATACCGCTGATTATCCTATTTCTGGTAGGAAAATTCCAGCGTTCAGATTTTCTACCTGGAATAAACTCAGAAATTAAAGCTCCATTTTCTATGATTCTATCTGCTAGTTCTCTGTTTCCGGGAGGATAAATCTGCTCACATCCAGTTCCGAGAATTGCTAAAGTTCTTCCTCCACAATCCAGAGCGGAAAGATGAGCAATTGTATCGATTCCAAAAGCGAGTCCACTCACAATTGTAAAACCTGCTACACACAATTTTTCACCAATTTTCCTGGTCATCAGCTTACCATAATTACTGGCTTTGCGAGTTCCCACGATTGCCAGAGTTCTTCTGAAGTCATCTTTTTGGAGGTTTCCGCGATAGAACAGAAAGGGTGGAGGATCATAAATCGATCTTAAAAGTGATGGATAATTATCATCTAAAATGGAAATGAATTTGATGTTGTGCTTTTCGAGGAGAATGACGATTCTGTTCCAATCTTTAGGAAAAATATTGCTGGCAAGATTCCTTTTTGCTTTCTCAGAAATGAAATCGATATCTTGAAGTTTATCTGCTGAAGAACCAATAAAATTAATGGGTTCTCCCAGAATACCAGTTAATCTTATTGCTTTTGCATTCCCGATTTCAGGAGTTTCAAGCAGCTTAATCCAAGCTTTAATTTTCTTTATCATATTTTTTTAGAATATTAAAAAGCTTCTTTTTCATTTCTCTTATATTTTCACCCGAAACTGAAGAAATTGGAAAAATCTGTTCATGAAGATTTTCTTCAAATTCATCTTTCATAATTTGCGCCAAATCCTTTTTTTCATTTTCCGGAACAGTATCGATTTTGCTGAGCACGATAACATGCGGCTTTTTATCCAGATAAGGATCATAAAGATGAAGTTCCTTTTTCAAAACCTGGTAATCATCAAAAGGATCGATAGAATTCACATCTATCATAAAAAGCAGAATTTTGGTTCGCTGAATGTGTTTTAAAAACTGGACTCCTAGACCTTTACCACCGTGAGCTCCTTCGATCAAACCGGGAATATCTGCCATCACGAAAGTTTCAAAATTTCCAATATGAACCACTCCTAAAGTAGGTTTTAAAGTTGTAAATTTATAGTCTGCAATTTTGGGATGAGCTTCGGAAACAACGTTTAACAGAGTGGATTTTCCGGCATTCGGGAAACCGACTAAACCGACATCAGCCATCAATTTCAAGTTCAATTCCAATTCAAAATATTCGCTGTTTCCACCTGGCTTGGCAAAACGTGGAGCTTTGTTTGTTGCACTTTTGAATCGTGTGTTTCCTCTACCTCCGTTACCACCTTTGACAATCACGATTTTCTCGTTATGATGGGTAATTTCAGCAATTTTATTTTTCTCTCCATGTGTAATATTATAGATCTCCGTTCCTAAAGGAAATCTAAGTATGATATCTTCACCGCCGGCTCCGGTTTTGTTGTTACCCATTCCGTTCTTGCCGTTCTTTGCCTTGTAAAAATGATTGTAACGATATGCTAATAAGGTGTTTACATTCTCATCACCTACCGCAATTACATTTCCTCCTTTTCCACCATCAC
>JAUWNO010000408.1 GCA_030612605.1 Armatimonadota bacterium | reverse complement strand
TGGGAAAAGTTTACGATTTTGGACCTGTTTTCAGGGCAGAAAAATCTAAAACACGAAAACATCTCACAGAATTCTGGATGATGGATGCTGAAGCAGCTTTTGTGGAATATGAAGAAAACATGCAGATTCAGGAAGAGCTGATCCGGTTTGTGATTCGCACAGTTATCGAGAAAAATAAAAATGAACTGGAAATACTGGAACGAGATGTGGAAAAACTGAAAAAAGCTGATGCACCTTTTATTCGAATGACGCATAGAGAAGTAATAGATTTACTTAAAAGTAAAGGTGTGAATATCGATTATAACGATGATTTCGGAGCACCGGAAGAAGAAAAAATAACTGAGGATTCTGATGTCCCAATTTTTGTGGAAAAGTGGCCCAAAGAAATTAAATCTTTTTATATGAAGCGTGATCCGGAAAATTCTGATTTAGTGCTCGGTGCGGATTTGATTGCTCCCGAGGAATTTGGAGAAATTATCGGTGGTTCACAACGTGAAGATAATTATGATATTCTGCTGAACAGAATTAAATCTGAAGGTTATGACCTTAAAGATTACCAGTGGTTTCTGGATTTGCGAAAATACGGCTCAGTCCCTCACAGCGGGTTTGGAGTTGGCTTTGAACGGCTTGTTCAGTGGATGAGTGGTATTCGGCATATCCGCGAAGTTATACCATTTCCAAGAATGATAAACAGGATAAGTCCATAAATAGTGTTTATCCGTAAAATCAGTTTTTCAGACAAAATGGAAACTTGACTTAAGACGTAGTCTTGAGTTAAGTTGAAATGGTTTCAATGGATTAGACAACTTAAGTCAAGTCAGCTAAAGCGAACTTAACTCAAGTTTTACAGCTTGTTCCAAAACTCCAGTTTTGGAAAACAATTGAACGCGAAACTCCGTTTCATAAAAATAACCAAAACAGAGTTATTAAAAAATAAGCCTGGGAATGATATGATATAAAAATGAGCACGATAAAAGCTTTTCCAACAAATAATGTTATTGCTGAGTTTGGAGATTCTCAACTTGAATATAATGATTTTCTGAAAAGTATTTCAAAAAGAAAACAGGATTTTTTCGCTTTCTCAGAACAAGTTCATGGCAATAATGTAATGATAGTTATACAATCTGGTTTTGATTATAATTCAGGATTTAAGGTTTTTAAGACTGTTGATGGTCTTGTTACAAAAGAGAAGAATATTTTCCTTGGAGTCAAAACTGCTGATTGTATTCCCATACTTTTCTTTGAACCTGAAAATAAAATAATTGGAGTTGCTCATGCTGGCAGAGAGGGAACTCGATTGAATATCGTGAAATCAGCTATTCAAAAAATGACTGAAATCGATGCAATTATTGATTCTATTCTTATTGAGATGGGACCTGCAATTTCACAAAAACATTATGAAGTTAATCAGAAAATATTCCAGCAATTTGTTTTGGAAACTGGTATTCCACAGAAAGAAAGAAAACTCGACTTGAAAAAAGTTATCTTTTCTCAGTTAATCAAAGAAGGAATTCCGAAAAAAAAATATTATTAATCGTAAGATTTGTACGTTTGAAGATGAAAATTATTTTTCGTTTAGAAGAGATAAAACTTCGAGACGTCAAATTTCGTTTATCGGTTTGAGCGAACCTTTCCAGACCTGACTCACAGCGACTTTTACGTCACACAGCAGGAGCTATGTGACGAGAATGTGAAGACTGAAGCGTGAGTGGAGAATAGAAGTAAAAAAAAATGGAGCAATCATAAGATTGCTCCATTAATGAAATAATGAAATCAACTATTTGAGAAGAATCATTTTTTTAGTAAGTGAGATAGTTTCTGATTCTAATTTATACAGATAAGTTCCCGACGCATAAGAAGAAGCATCCCATAAATAATTATATATTCCAGCTTCAAATGAAATACTCTCGATTTTTTGACCTTTTGCATTGAAAATTGAGAGTTGAGCTGTCTCATTTTCTTTAACGGAAAAATAGATAGTTGTGCTTGGATTAAACGGATTCGGATAATTTCCCTTTAGAACAGTAATTTGTGGTAATTCGGGAGTTGTTCCTTCCTCAGGAATAATTAAACTTACTGAACCATAAAGGTAAGTTTCCCCAGAATAATCTATACTTTCCAGAATATACCAGTATTCACTTCCTTGTATAACATCATATTGGTCTTCGAAAGTGTAATTTGTAGGAATAGAAGTTGTACCAGCCCCTTCAATCAGTTCCGGATTTATTTGAATTGCATCACCATTTATGAAAGCGTCACGATAGTCTCCACGATAAACATTCCATCCTGCATTACCGGATTCAGATTGAGTTGTCCAACAAAGAACAGGCAAATTACTTATAAATTGAGCGGTGAAAGAGGAAAGCTCGACTGGAAGAGTATTATCTTCATCACCGAGCGCAAACCCTGAGACTACAGCTATAGGACCAAATTCGAATGTGTAACGATTTCCAGTCCCAGGTCCAACAGCAGAGCCGGGTGAACCAACAGTCTCCCAAAGCGATCCTGTATGATTTACATGT
>JAUWNO010000100.1 GCA_030612605.1 Armatimonadota bacterium | reverse complement strand
TATAGATGATCAAGATCATATCTATTTTAAGAATTAAAAAACACATTTTTGGCTTACTTTCAGTTCAGAATTAAAAGATCAAACTTGGCGAAATTACTAACAAAAAAATAAATGCCACAACTTATGAACGTTACCAATTAATTAGACATAAAGCCAAAATGTTTTCTGACAGGATTAACTGGATTGACTTGATTTTTTTCTCGGCTTCCGGATGAAGCCGAGAAAACGTAATTCCGCCTCAGCGAAAAATAGGGCCAAGGAATCAATAATGGATGCTTATTTTCTTGCATTATTGTTTTGTTGGGGCAATGAGTAAATGATTTCCCTCGAAGAGGGATGATGCTTTTTGCCTTTCTTCTGGAAAGGCAAAAATATCTTTTTTATCCTGTAATCCTGTCTAAACATTAATACTCTTATTAGTAACATTAGCAAGAGAACCAAGGCGTTTACCGGTCCGGACCAGGGTTTATAATTAATATCCCTTGTTGGTGCCTTTGAGCCTTAGTGGCTGAACGGTTACGATTTTAGAAATTGGAAAAAAATAATGACAAATTCAAAATTAACATCGAATAAACTATCAATAATCGTTCCCGCCTATAATGAAGGCAAGACCATTCATCTAATTCTCGATAAAATTAAAAATGTAACGCTAATTAACAATATCCAAAAAGAAATTATTATTATAAATGATTGTTCCACAGACGACACCGGAGAATGTATAAAAAAATATATAGAAAATAATTCTGAATTAGAAATAAAATATCATAAACACCAGAGAAACAAGGGCAAAGGGGCGGCAATACAAACAGGCATTCAAAATGCAACCGGCGAGTATCTGATCATTCAGGATGCGGATTTGGAATACGATCCGAATGAATACAATTTAATGCTTAAACCCATAATAAACGGCCATGCGGATGTGGTTTATGGTTCCAGGTTTATGGGAGGCAAACCGCATAGAATACTTTTTTTCTGGCACACAATCGGCAACAAGTTTCTCACATTTATTTCCAATATGTTTACAAACCTGAATCTTACGGATATGGAAACCTGCTATAAAATGTTCCGAACAGAAGTTATTCAAAGCATAAAATTAGAAGAAAACAGATTCGGATTTGAACCTGAAGTGACCTCAAGAATATCCAAAGTGAAAAACATTCGAATTTATGAAATCGGTATTTCCTATTATGGTCGGACATATCAGGAAGGTAAGAAAATCAACTGGAAAGATGGTTTCAGAGCAATATATTGCATCATCAAATACGGTCTATTGTCAAAATGAGATGCTTCACCTCTTCAATCCATTCTTTATTGCCTTTGTATGAAAACGACAAGATTTGAATATATATCCTAAAATTACAGCTTTAAATATCCAGAAGATCCAAAGCGGTTTATCAGGCGGGAAGAAATTATGATGTATAACTAGAAAAAAAATAATAATTAAAGCTAAGCTGCTACAATTTGTCAAAGGCGGGAAATCTCCATAAATCAGACCAATAGCGAGTACAGAAATAATCAATAGATCTTCGTAACCATTGACATAAGGGGCAAACAGCAGATAACTCGCAATAATAAGGATAATAAGTTGAGCTTTTGCAAGTTTGAATACAGATACTTGTTCTTTAAAACTGTATTCTAACTTTGACAAATGACAGTATCCAATAACAGCTAAATACACACTGTAAGCCACAACATTTGAAATCAGAGATGCCATATTGTCGCCAATGAAATTTTTGAATGCACTTCGGAAGATATTCATTGTATGAGGTACTATTGATGAGGCGTATACATCAGGGATAGTTCCATGACTATACATCCCAAGTAGATCTAAATAGGAATGAATCCAGTCTATGGATAGCATTGGAGTGAGTCCTATAAGAACAATTAACACAAATGCTGCGGAATAAAATGCTTCCCGCCACATTCCATAAATAATTAAAATACCCAAACCAAGAGCAATATAGGGAGGTTTGATCCCTAAAATTAAAATTACAAGGATAATTGGCAATAAATTCCCTGATTTTGATTGGTCTGATGTTTTAAAAGCGAAGAAAAGTAGATGAAGGAGTAAACCGGAAGCAAGCAGAGACGTTTGTCCGATGAATATAGCATAGAATGAGGTTGCGGAGAATACGACAATAAAAGAAAGGGTTATTGGTAATAGCTGTAGCTTTTTGTTTTTAAAAACATGTCTGCCAATCTTCCACAAAGCAGTAAGGAGTACACCTATAGAAAATGCAATCCAGAGCGTATAGGAAAGCGCCATATTAATGCGAGCCACATACGCAAATGGAAACCATACAACTAATGCAATGGGGGTAATACCAAGCGGCATGGCTTTATATATCGGGGAACCAATATATGCAGACAAAGCCTGCTGCTGAAAAGTCAGTTTATAGATATCACCAAAGCCGTCAAACCAAAATGATTTTATTAAAATAATATGGTACGCATAATCCTGAATTTTAAGATGTCCCTTTGAATGCGCAACAAAATCTATTTGTTTACTGATAAAGTGATAAAAGCAGATCGTTACCAGCACACTGACAAAGCATACTATTAACCATCTCTTATAATTTCTGATAGCTGTCATCGATAGAAATCCAAAAATTTAATAACTCAATGTGAAATCTGCTAATAACAATCTAACATCATTTTATCAAATTTCCGCGTTTTGAAAATTTTTTAAAAGGGTCTTTAAAAAAGAAAATCGCGATACCAAGTGCCAGGATTTCACCACATAAGGTGACAACCCGGAATATAAGCACACCGGCAATAATGATAGTTGCTGGCAGGACATTAGATAATAGCATGGTCAGAAGCGCTTCACGAACTCCAAGTCCACCAGGCGCTCCGGGCGTAATGAATCCTCCCATCCAGGCAAAAACATTGGCACAAACGATAATCGGCAGGCTGCCTATTTTTAAATTTGTTTTGAGCATAAAAGAGAATATGCAAAACAGAATAACACCGTTAATAAATAAAAACAGCGAATAAAATAAACATACTATGACCAAATAGCCAATCCTCCTAATCGAGAACGATCCAAATATTTCCCTAAGGTGTTTTTTATAGATAAAGTAAACAACAGCAATAAAACATCCGCCGACAAGCAAAAGCAAAAGCTTTTTGTTGTTGATGTATAAGCAGTCAAAGATCGATATGTTGAAGAAATTTTGGAAGAATCCTGTTAATATAAAAATAGAACCAACGATCAACAGTATGAAAGATTCCAAAACGCTTGATAAAGCTAAAACAGCATGATTTATGCCAAGTTTATTCCCTAGTAACTGCCTGCCTACAAAATGAAAAATATTACCTGGAATATATCTGGCAATGAATGTTTTCATATATATTTTTAGGATTTTCCCTAAAGGGAGAGATTTTTGGTGTAAAAATTCAAGAATATACCGCCAAGCAAAAGCTAAGATAAAATTTGACAGAGCACATATGAATGTAAAAAAACAATATTTTATTAGGAAAAAATTCTTTAAAGAACCTTGCAGTTTGCCGAACTCAACATTTCTTAGTAAGAAAAAGATATAGAAGAATGAGGCTATAGTAATTCCATAGCCAATAAATTTAAAGATTATGTTTTGGATGTTCTTCATGAGAAATTCGAGATAGGCATGCCCACGGATACAATCCACGGGAATCTAACATAAAGAGTTTTTATCTTGACATATGGCGCCAAAAATTTTCGGAAACTTGTTAGTGACCAATGATTAATATGTTCAGGATGGTTGCCCAAATGAAGAATGTCACGCCCGCGACACAAATTAATAATTCGAAACCACGGTTCAAAAGGAACTGAAAATAAAACATATCTTGAACTCAAGGTAGTAAGATGTTTTAAAAAATTCTCGGGTTCATAAAGATGCTCGAGCACTTCTATGGCCATTACAAGATCGAACTGAAACTCATCAGGGTTGATTTGGAAAAGATCTAAGTATCTGAAATCGTATTCCGGAATGAGGGTTATTGCTCTTTCTATAGCATCTTCTCGGTTATCCACACCTAATATTTTTTTTTCAGAAAGGCCACGATCTTTCATGGCTTTCAGAAAGAATCCTTCTCCGCAGCCAAAATCTAAAATTGTTTTTGGGGATAGTTTGTTTATTTCATAAAAAATGGTGTCGAGAAAACGATTAAGAAAAAGTTTGTGAAAAAAAATTTTATTTGTGTATTTGTGCTCGTTGGAGCTTTTTGTTATTAATTCTTCACCCATCATATTTAAACCATTTGGCGAAAGAACCTTCCGCTATTTTTGAATTACTGTCTCAACGATGTCCTCTTTCACTTTCTTTTGACTGCCATAAGTAATCATTTCGGCAATTAGACCGGTTGAAACGAATTGGATTCCCACCAAAATTAACAAAACACCCAAAATGAAAAGCGGGCGACCACCGATCTTTTCCCCCATGAACCAGAGAGCGGTGAGATAGGAGCAAATCACGAAACCACTCAATGAAAATAATATTCCAAACCAACCAAATAAGTGCATCGGTCTCTTAAGATATTTCGTTAAAAATATTATCGTCATAAAATCAAAAAATCCATGATAAAATCGTTTGATCCCATATTTCGATTTGCCATACGACCTGGTGTGATGTTCCACTCGTATCTCTGTTACTTTAAAGCCCATGGAATTCGCTAAGGCAGGTATGTACCGGTGAAGATCTCCGTAAAGAGACAGACTCTTAACCAAGTTTTTTCTGAATGCCTTAAATCCGCAGTTATGGTCGTGTAACTTCAGGCCGGAAACAATGTTGATCATATAATTAAACAATTTTGAAGGCAGTTTTTTGCTAACAATAGGATCCTTTCTTTGCTGTTTCCATCCCGACACCAAATCATACCCTTCTTTTAACTTGGACATGAATCTTGATATTTCTTTGGGATCGTCCTGCAAGTCAGCATCCATTGTAAATATGATATCTCCTCTGGCAAACTTAAAGCCCTCATCAAGGGCAACGGATTTGCCAAAATTCCTGCGCAATTTTATTGCTTTGGTATGATGATCTTTTATGATAATTTTATTTAATATATCAAATGAGTTATCGCTACTGCCATCATCAACAAAAATAATGTCATAATTTTCAGTTAGTGGCTTCATCTGGGTGGTAATTTTATCATGGAGTTCTTCCAGGCTGTTTTCTTCATTAAATACAGGTATCACAAAAGATACATCCATTTCATGTCTCCTATCAGGTGCGTATATGATCTTATCTCCCAATCGATCAACGTTGAAAGCTAAATTTATACATCGTTTTTTAGAAAGTTTTAGCCCAAAAAGGATAAAGCTATCTTTAGCGTTCAAAGGGTAAAATGAGAAAATGAAAAGCTCCACCTAACAATGGATATATAACACTTAGGAATAATAAGGCAATAGACAACGTCGAAATATAATGATACAAAGGCATTATTGTTTTTTAAATTTTTTATCCTATATGGCAAATGCTTGCCAAGTCCAAAGAAAGATGCATTCATTATTAAGAAATCAATTTGGGGTAGGTCATAAAATCATATGATCAGCACGTCAAGAAATTGGTGGAGAACGAGTTTATGGATTGCGATCTTTATCTATTTCATTTTAACTTTGATTATTAGTTTTTCCTATCACTGGGGTTATATGAGTTCCTTAACAGATCTTGGCACTTTTGATCAGGCAGTCTGGGGAACATTGCATGATTATTTCTTTCTCAATACAATCGCATTCAATAAAGCAATAAATTACCTTGGATTTCATTTCCGGCCGATACTCTTAATTTTTCTCCCATTTTACATATTATTGCCAAAAATAGAATGGATGATTTTAGCACAAAGCTCTGCATTATCTTTAACAGCTTGGCCGATCTATTTGTTGGCAAAACGTGTAACCAAGTCTGATTCCTCTGCTCTTTTTTGGGCACTTGCTTACCTGGTGAATCCTTTTATTATAGGTATGCCCCCCTGGGTTTTTCGTCCAGAGTCACTTGCCGTGCCATTTATTGCCATTGCTCTTTTGTCAGTTGAAAAATCCAATTTTCGCTTATTGCTGTTATCATGTTTTGTTATTGTGCTCTGTAAAGAACACTTTGGTGTTACGGTAATTGGCTTTGGAATTCTTTGGGGATTAAAGAACAAGAGATGGAAGCAGGCCGTTCTGCTTATTTTGTTTGGCACTATGTATAGTGTTCTTATATTAGGCGTGGTTATGCCTTCACTTTCGCCCACAGGTAAACATGTGATGCTTAGCAAGGGGCTCGGCCAATTGAGCCGATACGGTTGGCTTGGACATTCAATAAAAGAGGTTTTTCAAACGTTATTGTTTTACCCAATACATGTTGTTAAGACAGTTTTACTGAAAATGAACGGAGCAAACTATTTGTTAGAATTATTGATACCTTTTCTGTTGTTTCCACTGGCCGCGCCGGGATTTTTGTTGCCTGGATTAGCAGATCTAATGGTGAATATGCTATCTGCAAATCCCTGGCAACGAACCCCTTTTGCTTATCATAGTGCATGTCTTGTGCCGGTGCTTTTGGTAGCGGGAATCTATGGCACCAAAAAAATATATTTATATGTAAAAAAAATTTCTTTAACCCAGTTGGCTGGTTTTGTGGTTGTAGCTTGCTTTATTTCAGGCTATTATTTTGCCCCCTTACCCTTACCTGGTGCAAGGGATGTTTGGGCTCCAATTAATTTTCTGAATTGGCCGGATCCGACCTTGCCCAAGATTCGCTATGCAATTGATAGCCTTTCGTCAGTTTCTGCTCAGCATAATGTTGGTGCGCACTTCTCCCAACGTCGGGAGATATATTGTTACCCGAACAACGTGGGAAAGGTACAAGTGATAATTTTAAGGTTGGAAATTCCTACAACGAGTAGTGAGGCACTCCATCAACACTTAGGAATGGAACTACCAGATTACCTGACATCTATTGAACGCTTATTGTCCGGCAAAGAATATGGTGTATTATTGTGGAATGATCCTTGGCTGTTATTTGAACGAGGGCTTGCGGATTATAGACATCATGATCAGATTGAAAATAAAATACATCAGATGCGCAAAGAATGGCAAATAAATCCAACTTAAGGGCTTCGCCCCTATTGGAATAATGGAATAATGGAGTAATGGAGTAATGGCCCCGGTGAAATAGAAAAAAGTTTCACTGGGTAAAAATGATGGGTTTGAAGGAGTTTTTTACAATTAAAATGGTTTGTCTCCACCCTCATCCCCAATATTCTCTCCGAGTCGTAGGCACTACGAGCCGGAGGCCAATATTCCGGCATTCCATTCTTCCATTCTGATGGCATAAACGGGCGGACGTTAATAAACCTTTATTTTCAAGAAGTTGTAGAATCTCCGAGACGTCTAATTAGGAGTCTAACTATAAATAGGAACAAATGAAATGAACAGGACAAAAAAATATGTTTCATTTTTAATACCTTCCATTGTCGATATTATTTTTATATCTCTTTTTCTTCTTCTGGCATTTTCCGCGGGAAAGGATTTATTGGGAGATGTGGATACCGGCTATCATATTCGTGCAGGAGAGTACATACTCAATACATTTTCCATCCCGAAAGA
>JAUWNO010000445.1 GCA_030612605.1 Armatimonadota bacterium | reverse complement strand
TTTCTGCAAATTGGAAAACTCGTTCCTGTAATTCTTCTCTGTATCTTCAAAGCTCAGTTTCTGAATCTTGAAATTTCGTGCTGTTCTGCTGAGTGATTCTCGCTTATCCAGAAGATCGAAAATCGAATAAGATGCATTGAGTGATATTGTCTGCGAATCATCATATTCATCAAAATCAAAGAAGCCTTCGTTATCTGAATTATTATAGTTATAACCGTATGAAAAATATACTGTTGGAAAGAAATTCAACTTTGTTTGAAACAGGCTGAGTTTGCTGCTTTTAAGTTCGTTTGTCAGGATTTTCATATTAAGATTATTTTGGAAATTCAGCTCAGATTCGATTTCTTCAAATTCAGGTTCAGCAAAATCATATTCTTCATCCTGAACGTTCAAATAGGAAAAAAGGTCTTTGCGTAATTTGGAAAGATTGTTCTCTGCTTCGTTCACAGCTATTTCATAATCTATCAAATCTATCTCGCTCTGCTTCAAATCCAGGATCGATTTCTCACCTGATTCGAATTGAGCTAAGATCTGTGAGTATATCTTATTTTGAAGCTTCAGGTTCTCTGCGTGAATTTCCAGGCTTTTCTGCGATTCCAGAACAGAAAGATACATCGAAACAATATTGAAAACTATCTGTTTGGTTGCTTCCTGTAATGCTAATTCCGAGTTTTTCTTATCAATGAGAGATTGCTTGATATTGAAATAAGTCGGCTCATCCAGATAGATACTTTTGGTAAAAGAAAATCCGGATGTTCTATTCCAATCTTTTTCAATAATTTTTGATTTACTTGCTGATACATTTGCAGAAGGCAATATCTCGAGATAGCTGCTTCGTAAAGATGACTTCGAATTCTGAAAGGATGATATCTCTTTCTGCATTTTTACAGAGCGTTCCAATCCCAGCTCTATAAGTTCATCTAAATAATACTGTTCTGCAAAACAAAATATTGGGAATAATAAAAATAATAATAAAATCTTCTTCATTTTAGAATCCTTTATCTTAATGAATAATTAAATAAACAATCATATTTCCCAAGCCAATTAGAAAATGAATTGCCAGAGAAAAAAGCATCATATACTTAAAAACATATTTGTTGAAATATCCGCAAATTATATTCATATCAAGCTTTTGCGAAAGCACATCGATATATTTTGATACTTTATAATTCTCGATTAGATACGGAATAAAACTTCTTAGAAATTGCTTTACAATCTCATAAACTAAAACCGAACAGAAATAATGAATTTTTTCTTTTACTGCTCGCGGAACAAATTTTATGTTTTCAATACTTTCAAGTTTATCCCATGTTTTCTTAAAAACTTCCAATTCCCACTTTGAAATCATTGATTCATCTTTTTCATCTCTACAATCGCGCAGAAAATCTGAAAGAATAGAACTCAATTTTTGAATGAGCCAATCTTTTTTGCGAAAAGCAAAACCCGGTGTGAATGGAACTTTTTTGTTGCCAATATATAATTTTTCCCTTGGAATAAAAAGAAAAACTTTTATGATGAAAACCAGTAAGAAACCTATAAATAAATTATAAGCTAAAAAAATGATAGAATATAAGAAAACCACTTTTATCTCCGTTAGCGAATTTTACCTTGCTTATATAGTTGAATAAAATAACCATAAGAACGATCATAAATCCGCTCCGCATCATTTGGAAAATAGCACGCCGGCAATTCACCCAGCGAACGATGATACCTGATGCATTCACAGCAAATCCCTTTTTTGCTGCAGGGATAAGTGCAGTTACAATTTTGTATATTTATTTCTTTATTTTCACAATTCATTCTAACCTTCTAACCCGGATAAACCGGAAAATGAAACCACGAATTAACACAAATTAACACGAAATTTTGCTTGTTCCTAAATTGCATTTGGGAATGAGAAGAACAATTCATTATAACCTCTTAATATTTATTAAATTCTACAGGGTTCTGCAAAATTGCTGAATTTCAAATATTGTTCCTTTTTCCCTCAATTTTACTAAACAAACCTCATCCCAACCTTCTCCTAAAAGGAGAAGGGGATTTTTTTCCTCTCCTTTTAGGAGAGGATTAAGGTGAGGTCAGTAAGCACCCAATTATGCAGAACTCATTTACTAGATTTTACAGAATTTTTCATTGAAAATCTGTCAACCCCAATCGCAATTTAAGAAAACTATAAAATTTATTTTTATCCAAAGTTTTGATTAAGCCAGTTTAATGCATACAAAATATCATCTGGCAATGGAATTTCAATACAAAT
>JAUWNO010000525.1 GCA_030612605.1 Armatimonadota bacterium | reverse complement strand
TTACGATTTGAGAAGATAAGATGAAGTTTGCTTTTGTGTTATTCATTTTCATTATTTTTAAATATACAATACTCAATTATTCATTCTCCTTCTGAAATCAGAAATCGTTAATCGATATTCGTTATTTATTCCATTCTTGTTGCTAATATATAGCTTAGTAACAAAAATTTAATTTAATTTTCAAAGGAGTTCAAATGAAATCGATCTGGAAAATAATTCTTTTTGGTTTTATGATCTGGCTGTTTCCATTCTTTGTTTCATTATTGATATTTCCTCTTAAAGAAACAAATTTAGCTTTTTATGAAACAATCATGCCGCTGTCGATCACGTTAATAACTGTGGTTATGGCTACGTTTTTTTTCCGCAAAATTAGAAAAGGTCACCTCAGACACATTCAAAAGCAATATTTGCAAATGGGGATTACCTTGGGAATTATCTGGGTTTTTATTTGCTTTTTCATTGATTTGCTCTATTTCTCTTTTGGACCTATAAAAATGACATTCTCTGCTTATATGAGCGATATTGGATTTACCTATTTGATAATTCCGATGATTACGATTGGCTTTGGAAATATGCTGGAAAGAAAAACTTATTAATTCCCAATGTCATCGTTCCTAAGCTCCACAGCTTGTTTGAAAACTAATGAAATGCTCGATATTTTCTCAACCCCCTCTAACTCCCCCTATTTAGGGGGAGAATCTATCTCCATTTGCCGCAGGCAGTTCCCTTCTCCTTCGATAGTGGGAAGGGTTAGGGAAGGTGGTCGTTATAACTTAAAGAAATCATTTTCACACAGCCTGCCAGCTTGGGAAGGTGGTGATGTTTAATGGGTTACAAAGCTGGGGCTTTGTAACCAGAAGTAGAAAAAAAAATTATAAGAGATAGAATGAATTATCAAAAAATTTTGTTGTATATTATTACCATTTTGATTGGTTCCGGTTTAGGATATTTGTATTATAAATTCGTCGGTTGTCGTAGCGGCGGTTGACCGCTTACTTCAAACGTTTGGTCAAGCGTTGTTTTAGGAGCGATTATCGGTTTTATGCTTTTATCTCCGATTGTTGAAAAATATCTGAAGGATCATCAGCAAGATAAAGAGAACAATATTGAACAGAAAAATAAAAACGATTAGTGTATTTTGTGGTTCCAGTCCCGGTGCTAAACCTGTATATAAAAGAGCTGCTGAAGAGCTTGGAAGAATAATTGCCAGGAATAACATCCAATTGATTTACGGTGCTTCCAATCTCGGTTTGATGGGAATAGTGGCAGAATCGGTTATTAATGCAGGTGGTAAAGCGATTGGAGTGATGCCCAAAGTTTTTGTTGGCAAGGTAGAACATCCCAAACTTGATAATTTGATCATTGTAGATACATTGCACGAGCGCAAAGCAAAAATGTTTGAACTCTCCGATGCCTTCATTGCTTTGCCAGGTGGTTTTGGTACTTTCGAGGAAATATTGGAAATCATCACCTGGGCACAAATTGGAATTCATAATAAACCATTTGGATTTTTGAATATCTCCGGATATTATGATAAATTATTGGAGTTTTTAGATTCTTCTGTTGAACAGAGATTCGTCAGAAAAGAACACAGAAATATGATACAGGTCAGCAGGTCTTCAAGCGAACTTTTGGAACTTTTTGAAAACTACAAACCACCAAGAATAGATAAATGGTTAGACAGAAATGAGATGAAACCGGAAGCTTTTAAGAAGCATTTTAAGGATATTGGATACATTGAGTTCAAAAAAAACAAGAAAGTTAAACATTTGC
>JAUWNO010000433.1 GCA_030612605.1 Armatimonadota bacterium | reverse complement strand
AATTCCTTTCAGTTTAACATCGTCGATAAAAATCTCTGCTCCATATGGTTCTGTCCTGATTATTAAAGGAACATTCTCTGCTTTTTTGAGGGAAAATTCAAAATAAATATTATCATCATCTACAGTAATTATTTCATTCCTGACAGGTTCATATCCTATTTTTTCGATATCGAGAGTATGTTTCCCCTTTGCTGTTTTTACGGTTTGAGAAAAATCTACTTCCTTTCCATCGATAGAAACTTTCGCATTTTCAGGAATTACCTTTATTTTTATTGGAAATGTCGTTAATTCGATAGATTCCTCGAGCGTTTTCAAAGTTACCACATACACATTCTTACTTTCCATTTTTTTTTGAAATTTGTATGTTAAAGGTAAATATCCAGAAGATGTGAATTTTACATATCTTTCCCTGAAACTGATATAAAAATAATATATCCCATCCGCTTTCTTCTCTTTTTTGATGACATCGACATCGGTTAGAAAGATTTCGCTTTGTGCATCGGTTTCAACTCTTAAAACAGCACAAGCATCACCATTGGCATCTTTTTCAATTTTTCCCGCTTTCCCGTGCAGGTCTTTCGGGTCATATCTGAATTCGATGTTTTCATCAAATTCGAGAGAAAATAGCCGGCTAATGGAAATAAAAATAATAAATAAAATCAGAAACTTTTTCATATTTTTTCCTTTTACATTTTACATATAAATCAGACCTGACTCGTAAGCTTGCGGCGAGTCGGGAATGATAAAACTATCAACACAAAATACTTCCAACCTTCCGAATCTCTTTACTTAAGAAAATTTGAAAGAAAGCTTCGGAAGGGAATGATAAAACTCTCAACACCTGAATGTTCTCAACTCGCACTGCGTCACGAGTCGAGTCCATTCCTTCCTAAAAATTGAACTCAAAAATATCGATATCTTCCATCTCTTCCAATTCGCTCAAATCCATTCTTTCCGGTTTCCAGCAACGGAAGAAAATTTTCGGTTCTTTTTCATTATAAAAATCAACGAAAAGTAGTAAATGACCTATATCTGAATATCCTGTAGAGTAATGCTGTTGTTTCAGTTGTATTCCGAAAATAGGTACTTCTTTATATCTTTTTAAAATTTCCATACTTGAGAATTGAATATTAACATATTTATTCTTAAAGACTTTATTTTGCAAACTGTTCATATACTGGTCTTTCGTGAGTTTCTTGTAACTAACCTGTTCTTTTGTAAGCTGCCTGTTAATATTATCTGAGAATTCATTAGATTCCATTCTTTTGATATAACCGACGAATATTACAGCACTATCTGCAAATATTCTTTCAATATTTACAATATCTTTCAAAGAAAAGATAGTTTTGTAAAATTCCATAAAATTAACAGCCATCATTCTCTGCAGCAGATCATCTACATCTTTATCTGTTCCTCTCCTGATTGCATCATTAACAGCTTTATCATTAAGAGAAAAATTCACCCATTGTATTTTTCCATCTTCATAAAGCAAAACGATGTTGTCATATAATATTTTCTTATTTATATCATCGAGATGGAACACAAGCGGAATAGAACGAACCTGGATTTGGTCTCCACATTCGAGAAATTCGATCTTATGTTCTCCGGTATATAAACTAACTTTTCCGTAATTCATAATTTTCATAAATTGCTTAAAACCCTTTTCAGAAAAGTATTTTTCAATATCGGAAAAATCATTATTTTTTATACTGTTCACGATTTTTTCTACTGCATTTAAGAGTTTCTTATTATGAATATTTTGGAACTCGATACCTTTCGATTTTCTTAAATCGTCTTTCAGGAACAGAACTTTTTTATTATCAAAAGGAACGGAAACATATTCTATCAGAGCTTTAACTTCTTCATCTTGTGGAATATCACCGAGATATTTTTTATATTCATAATCTATCTTCAAATTTAGTTGCCCTTTCTCTAAACAATCCGAATATTCTTTTGAAATATAAATAACTCCGATTCCGTCTTTGATATTTGTTCCGATCCAGTCCTGTCCATCCCAGTAACCTAAATTCAGATTTAATATTTTTCCTTTATCATTATTGGATTGAATATTGTATGAATAATACTTCTTTCCTTCATTCATATTTGCAGTTTCAATCTTGATAGAATTCAATATAAATTTTATTTTCATTCTTAAATATCCAAGCAATAATTGTTCTTCATCCTCAAAGCGATATTTTATAAAATTTTTATCAGGATGTGATTTTAAAAGAATTAATGCCCAATAAAAGTTTTGCAGAGCATTTCCGATTTCGTTCAAATCTTCATTTTTAAGACCATTCTTTATATATTGAATTACTTTATTTTTTCTT
>JAUWNO010000489.1 GCA_030612605.1 Armatimonadota bacterium | reverse complement strand
CCACCCATAGAAGCTTTGACCATCACAGGATAACCGACTTCTTTGGCAGCTTGTTTGAATTTGTTCAAATCCGTGCAAGTCATCTCCATTCCGGGAATAATTGGAACACCGACTTTTTTAACAGTATTGCGGGAAGCAACTTTATCTGCAACGAGATTCAAGGTTTTAGAACTCGGTCCGATAAATATAATTCCTGCATCTTCACAGGCTTTAGTAAAAAGCTGATTTTCTGCTAAAAATCCATACCCGGGATGAATTGCATCGGAATGGGTCTTTCGAGCAGCATCAAGGATCGCTTCGATATTCAAATAACTGGAAAGCGGGGGAGAATCACCGATCCAAACAGTTTCATCCATAAAACGAATATGAAGAGATTTCTTATCGATCGTAGAATAGATCCCAACAGTAGAAATTCCAAGTTCTTTACAGGCTTTTGCAACACGAATTGCTATCTCACCTCTATTTGCTATTAATATTTTCTTAAACATAATTGACCTTTTTTTGCCACGAATTGACACGAATATTTACAAATAAGTACAAAAAAATCATTATTTTACAAACCTTTCAAATTTTAGTTCTTCCTTCCCGAAATTAAGAATTATTCCTAAATGAATTCCGGTCGCGCTTAAATAATTAAGAACTTGAGCTTTATGAGCATTTATTATTTTTTCAACTGATTTAAGTTCTATAATAATTTTATTCTCAATAAGAATGTCTGCGACATAATCACCGACAACTTTTCCTTCGAAATAAACTTTTATCGGAACTTGCTGTTCAGCTTTAATTCCTTCTCTTTTGAAAAGTATCATTAACGCATTTTCGTAAACTTTCTCTAAAAATCCATAACCGAGTTTATTATATACTTCCATTGCCAAACCAATAATTTTATATGACAATTCTTTATATAAAATTTTCTTTTTATTTGTGTTCATCTGTGTGGATTCGTGGCTAAGCATCTTCCGTCCAATCCGGTTTTCTTTTATCGAAGAAGGCATTCATTCCTTCCTGTCCCTCGTCGGAAATTCGCATTTTGGAGATCACATCTGCAGTATATTTTCCAGCTTCGAGTAGATCCATTTCAGGAACTTTGCTCAATAAATCTTTGCACATCCCAATTGCTTCCGGTCCGCTGGTGATAAGCTGCTTTATAATACTTTTTGCAAAATTATTCATATCTTCTAAGGGAACAACAAAATTGATGAGTCCTGCTCTACAGGCTTTTTCTGCTGTCAATCTCTCACCGGTTAGGAAGAATTCTCTGCAACGACCTTCTCCGCATTTTTTTACAACATAAGGAGAAATACAAGCTGGAACAAGTCCTAACTTTACTTCACTGAAACTGAATTTAGCGTGAGTTGCAGAAATTGCAATATCACAAACTGCAACTAATCCGGTTCCACCTCCGATTGCTGCTCCATTTACAAGGCAGATCGTAGGTTTCTTTATTGAATACATTTTATAGAACATTTTAGAAAGAGCGATAGAATCTTCCAGGTTTTCTTCATAAGAAAAATCTTTCATTTTCTTCATCCATTTCAGATCAGCCCCTGCGCAGAATGATTTTCCTTTTCCAGTCAGGATTATAACTCGAACATCATCCTGATCCTTTAAATCTTCAAAAACTTCGGTCAGTTCTAAGATCATTTTATCATTGAAGGCATTATGGATTTCTGGTCGATTCAAAGTAATGAATGCGGCTTTATCTTTTTTTTCGAGTAAGATTGTTTCAAATTTTATTTCCATTTTTTATCCTATTTTTCATTGATTTAGACAGATAAAGTTATTCTTTTTCATTTCTGGATTCTCTTTTATAATCCTTATACCTGGCAAGTCTTTTAACATTAAGTTTATCATTTCCAAAATCAACTAGAATCCCAACTTCCAGTTCGGAAGCTTTTAAGTAAGAAATTACTTGTGCTTTGAAAACTTCCGGAAAATCTCCTGTTATTGCTTTTATTTCTACAA
>JAUWNO010000572.1 GCA_030612605.1 Armatimonadota bacterium | reverse complement strand
CTCTTTCCTCATATCATCTTTTGCTTCATCATTCCGGTCGACAACCTCCTGGTTAATAGCATGATCCGTTCCACCTGAATGACGAACAACTTCATACACCGGGTCATATATCCTTCCTATCTTATAGTATTCAGCAATTTTATTCACCATCTCATAATCCTCACCATAATTCCGTGCATATGCATCATCATTGACCCCGAAGTATCCCATTTCTTTGATAATATGAATTGGGATAGAGCGGGGAGCTCCTGCCCCATTTATACGCAGTAGATTATTTCTTCCATTATCCTCAGTCCACTCATCATGTGTTACTACCGGAATATCCTTCATTCGTGATAAAAATCCATCATCACCTTTTTCCCAGACTTCGTATGAACCGATAACCATTCCAATATCCCGTGATGATTTGAAACAACCAATTATTTTCTCTACAGCGTCAGGTTTCAGGCGATCATCCGAATCAAGCTGCACGTAATATTTTCCACGTGCCTGATTTACTCCCAAATTTAAGCAGAAACCTATACTATTAATATCCACAACAACAAGGCAAACTTCAGGTTTCCCGGGATCATAGAGTTCGCCACCTTTCATATATTTCTTTACTTCAGGTATAGTAGGGTCATTTTCGCCGCCATTTACAACTATAATTGCTTCAATATCCTGAACGGTTTGAGCCTGGATGCTTTCGATCGCAGTACCAATAAATTCAGGTCTGAATCCAACCGGGATTATTACGGAAGCAGCAAGGGTTGAAACATCGTTATACTCAGATTTCGCGACATCAAATTTTCCTGGTTCAAGATATGCATTTATCCGTTTTAAATGATTTGTAACTATTTCCTCCGCTTCAATCTGAACATCTTTTCCTGCTAACAGGTAATCAAAAACATTTGCCTTTTTTCCCGAGGCGATAACTTTATAATAAGAGCCATTATATTTGTTTGAGATCCGGGTAAGTTTATAATGTTCAGAAATTTTAAGGCGCAAATCATAAAGTGAGTTGTACTTAACCGATTCATCAAAAAGAGAAATTTTATCCAGTGCTTCCCTTCTGATAAAACTAACATTACCATAATCCTGATTATCCCTTACCCGGCCTGTATGATGGAAGAGAAGTTTTATCTCTTTTATATTTCCACCATCTTCCAGTTCATAATCTGTATAAAAAAATCCGGATCTGGGGTTTCTTACAGCAGAAATAAGAAACGCTTCGAGTGCGGCTTTTTTCAAAATCACCGGATTGCTTCTATTATCAATATACAGAATATTGTCTGCTTTCGATTTTTTTACGGCTTCATTCATCAATACAGCAAAATTTTTATCTTTTGCATTGATCTCTGCAATTTCAATTGAATTTTTCTCCATGCTATCCCTGGTTTCAGCATCCGTTTTTCCCAGGAATATCACATCAAAATCACGGTTAATTTGTGATACAATTGACCTGACAGTTAATCTGAACTGCTCAGCCAACTGATTGTTTTGCGGATCACTATGTAGAATAATAGTTGTTTTTGGTTTCATGTTATATCGTATGTGTCAGAATTTAAAATTATTTTTTTTGACTCCATATAAATTGAAATCT
>JAUWNO010000284.1 GCA_030612605.1 Armatimonadota bacterium | reverse complement strand
CTCTTTCTGTATGCCATATTTCACTATAACTAAAATTATATCCTTTGGGATCGCCGGTTTGAAATGTGATAGTGGGAACTCCTTTTACTGCAAACGGGCCGCTATCAGTTCCCCATGGTTTTTCGGGTTTTTCCCTGGACTCGTGTTTCGTTATTGTAAACGGAAAATCGGGATTAATATCGTTTAATGATTCACAGATTTTTTCAAAATCATCTCTCATAGCATCAGGTACTCTAATGCCTGTTGGTACGGTTGGGCCACCATCGCGGTTTACCATATTAGATATTTTATCCAATTTATCTATGTTTCTTTCAATCCAGCTTTTTGAGCCTAAAAGCCCAAACTCCTCACCAGCCCAAAGAATTGCTAAAATTGTCCGTTTAGGTTTTCCTCCGGCTTCCATGATCAAACGTGCCGCCTCCATAGTTGGTGTAACACCCGAACCGTCATCAACCCCACCGGTTGCAACATCATAAGCATCGAGGTGTCCACTCATTATCACATACTCATCCGGGTATTCTGTCCCGGGAATAATACCAATAACATTGTGGTATTTTACAGGCCCTATTTTGAAATGGTTGCGGATATCAAATTCAAGCTGGAAATAGCGGCGCTCATTTGCCATTTGCCTGATGATTTTGTATTGATGCTCATCAAGCTTTATATCCGGAACTGTTGGTAGAGTTTCAAACGTCATATTATCAACATTCTTCCTGTCGTATAAAACACGGATTGGAGTTTTGGCAGACTGAATGATACCAAGAATTCCGGCATCGCACATTTCTTTATAAAAGAGAGCCGGTTCTTCATTTAGTGGCAATAGCTCTTTTGGGGTCTTATCATTGCCATTATTCTGCCTGTTCTCTCTTCTGATTTTATTGTTTTCTATTTCTGTTTTTGCATTTTCCTTTTTAATAGAATCGCGAATACTGTTAGCCTCCTCAGAATAATCAATAGGCCATCCGCTATTTTCACCCGAAATCAGCACCCAGGCACCCTTCAGTCTTCCCTTCATGCGGTCGAATTCTGCCTGAGTTCCTGGTTCGATTAATACATGTCCACGCTGTACTCCTTTAGTCCCCGAAGTGTAAGAAGGAGTAGCAAAATGCAGGTGCATGCCATTATCCGAAATCATTCTTCCGAACCAGGGACCACGATTAAACCCTACCGGTAATTCTCCTGTTTCATCCATTTCTACCTGCATTCCCCATTCTTTAAATTTGCTTGCAGCCCATATAGCTGCATTTTCGTAGGCATCAGATCCTACCAGTCTACCCCCAAAGCGATTGCATAATACATCTAAATGCTCCATGGTTTGATTATCGGTTTTACCTGTTTCTATTATTTTTTCCACAACAGAAGCCGTTTGAGCATTGATATTTATTACCAGTAGAAGACTGATTAAAAATAAAGTTGTAATTTTTTTTCTCATCTTTTTTGTTTTTGATTTATAGTAACTCACGGAGGCTTTTTCCCTGGTGTATGTCAAAATTAATATGCGAATATAGATATTAAAAAGTTTTTTCATGTCAATGTTTCGAAAACACTGAGTTCTATATTATTTTCATATTCTCAATAATATTAATTAATGTTTTTGAACCTGTTTTAAGGCATGCTAATGTTTGGTATAAAGGGCATTTTAGTGTCCTTAATATGTTGTTGTGGCGCATTTTTTATTCTTCAAATCTTTTCAAATCTGTTTTATAAAATGTCCACTCCGGGGTTTCTAATATCTCACCAAAGTCAACAGAATACCACGGACTGATTTTGTTATTATTAGGGTTTTTAAGAATTTGTATCTCCTGTGCCGGCATATAGCTTTGAGCCAATAGAAAGATTTTCTCATTTGTCTGCGAATTTAGTGCAAAGTCAACCACGATTATTGCATGTCCCGGAGAACCCCCTTGTATAAAAACATCTCCTATTTTTAAGTCATAGATATTTACAGATTTTAGTTCTTTTAATAGAGAAAGAGTTCCGGCATAACTGAAAACGATCTCCATATATCTCCAAAAGTCCTGGTATGTATTTGACGGGGAACTGCTTAGAGCCCAATAAGTCTTATTTCCTTTCACAACGATTCTTTTCCCTTTCATCCATTCTGAATAGTCAACTTGAAAACCATTTGTAAAATTGAAATGAATTTTGTCATACTGTTTTTGATTCCATAAATATTCTGCTTTTAGTCTCATCACAGCGTCTGCGCATTGATGCAAATCTTTTATCCCAATATTAAGGTACACCACCGCATCATAAACTTCATAATTTGGCTTGGAGCTTCCATTATATAATTTTACTTCCGAACCGTGCGGTTTTAATGGCAATTGTCGTAAATACTCTGCAAAAGAGTTTTTGTCTATGGTTGTCCGCTCAAATCCTTCCGGAGTTAGTATGCGAGTCTCCAGGGTTTGTCCATCAGGATGTATTATTCCACAATATTTCTTTGCTATCTCAGGAGTGTGTTCGGTTAGCGTATCTTGATTAACTAATTGTCTTTGGTTAGCTTCTTGTCCACAAGCCTGAATGATCAAAAAGAAAGATAGACCTATGTATGCAGTTTTCTTCATTCTGTTAATGCAAAGTATAGTCTGGTTAACTTATACCTGGCTTATTTTTTATTAGTATTGATTCATGGAGCCTTTTTGCCTGGCATATGCCATAATTATTATGCGAATATAGATATTCAATTCAATAATATCCATATGCAAAAATATTTTTCCTGCATTCTTTTTTTGTAACTATTCAGTGTCTTCGCTTCGACTACGTTCAGCATAAATAGTTTGGAATGCCGGCTGTGGACTGCCGGCTGATTAGTAGTCTCATTTTTACCATTCACTCATTCCCTCATTCCAAACTTAAGGTACTGAACAGTGAAAAAATAGTGTACTAATTTGGTATATTAAAACAAATAACGTATATTAGCATTGTAAAAGTATGATTATGAATAATACAAAAAAAACCGGTAAGTATCAGGATATATTTAAAACGGGTAAAGAACTGTTCTGGAAATATGGGATAAAGCGGGTAACCGTTGAAGAGATATGCCAGGAGGCAGGAGTAAGTAAAATGACCTTTTATAAGTTTTTTCCCAATAAAATTGAATTTGCTAAAATCATATTGAAGGTTGAGATTGGAGAATCGTTAAAAAAATTTGATCAGGTAGTACACGGAGACCTCTCTTTTACTGAAAAGGTAAAACAAATGTTCATCTTAAAACTGGAAGGGACAAAGGATATCAGTATAGAGTTTATATCAGACATCTATAAGAATCCTGACATGGGATTGCTAAAAGTAATTGAAAAACAAAAACAGAAGTCTCTTGGGTTATTTGTCGATTTCTTAACAGACTCTCAAAAAAAGGGATTGATAAGAAAAGATATTAAGATTGATTTCATTCTTTACTATACGAACCAAATGTTACAAATGTTTGTTGATAAACAATTGGTTTCTAAATATGATTATCCGCAAGACCTGATAATGGAAGCTATGAATTTTCTGTTTTATGGATTATTGCCTCAGAAATGAAAAAAAATATCTATATAGTTGGAGTTATTTTAATTTTTTGGTTTTCAAAATCAGAATGTCAGGATAGTATTCCTGCATTAAAGGATTCCATAACATTTAAGGGACAACTTTCGTCGTGGGCACATTTTAACCCTAAAAATCCATATCCGTTATACCTTGGCGGAAGATATATTCCACAGCTAAATTATGAAATTCAATTACCGGAAAACAAACTGATTGATTTTGAGGTTTCAGC
>JAUWNO010000309.1 GCA_030612605.1 Armatimonadota bacterium | reverse complement strand
GGAGTGGGATACAAGATCATATAAAAAAAATAATACGCTGTTCACGGCGTTCTGACAAAAAAAAATAAATAGGAACTTTCCGAATCTTAGTTGAGAGAATACCTGTGTAAGAAGCTTCGGAAAGGATTTGAATTTAATAGGAGTCGATATGAAGAAAAACTTCTTTTTCCTGTTAATGTTAGTGATTTTCACATTGCTAAGTGCTATGTCTGATGAGGAAATCTTTGAAAGAATTACAACAGCAGGAGATTATCTCAAAGAAGATAAAGTCGAAGAAGCACAAAAGGAATTGAATAAATTAAAGGAAGATATCGAAAAAGAGTCAGGAAAAGATATTCTCGATGTTCTTACTTCTGAGCAAATCATCAGCTCCCTGATTGTCCAATCCGGAATTTATTATGTTTGCCAGGATCTTATTGCTGCTGGAGAAGGATTTTCTCTTGCTTGTGAATTGGCTCTTAAAGAATGTCCGGAATTTATTGGAATAACTTATTATTATTATGCAGATTATTTTTTAAGCATCAATAACCTTAAAAAAGCGAAGCAATTAGCTCAAATATCTGTTGATTATGAACATGAACCTGCTAAGATATTATTAGAAAAGATTAATCTGCTTTTTGATGAAAAAAAAGATGAATAAATGATAGAAATAAAAAAACTGACAGTTGGCTTTAACGGAGATACTGTTTTAGAAGATATTAATCTGGTTATCCCTCAAAATGAAATTACAGTTATTGTGGGTCGCAGCGGTTGCGGGAAAAGTGTTTTAATGAAAACCATTGAAAGACTTTTCTATCCTTTTTCCGGTAAAGTATTTGTAGATGGAATTGATATTTTTTCGCTGAAAAGAAAAGAAATGAAGGAAATGCGAAAGAGGTTGGCAATGCTGTTTCAGGGCTCAGCACTTCTGGATTCTTTATCTGTTTTTCAGAATGTGGCTCTGCCATTATATGAGCACACGGATTTATCTGAAGAGAAAATTTTTAATAAAGTCACTGAAAATCTCAAGTTAATGGGACTTGAGGGTGTTCTGGATAAAATGCCGGCTGAACTGAGCGGAGGAATGAAGAAAAGAGTTGCTCTGGCTCGAGCAATTATTCTGAAGCCGGAATACATAATCTATGATGAGCCTACAACTGGTTTAGATCCTATCATTGCGGATGAAATAATTAATCTCATCTTAAAGATGCGAAAAGCTTACAAGTTGACTTCCATCATTGTTACTCACGATCTTGATTGCATTCGGAAAATCGCCGGCAGAGTTGCTATGATCCACGAGAAAAAAATTATTTTTGACGGCTCTTATAATGAATTTAAAAATTCTGATGATATTCGCGTTCGGAATTTTTTGAGGGTTTCTTAAGAAGGTTCAACGTTCAGGATTCAGGGTTCAACGTTCAGGGTTCTGGGGTCAGGGTTGAAGACCTGAATGAAACCTTGAAAGTGCTCTTGAGAACACTCTGAAAATGTCTCTTTCATTGGCTACTTGCATTTGACACTTTCAGAGTAATAATTTAAAGAAACCTTGAAAGTGCTAAGCAGGAAGAATTATTGAAAGAAGCCTTTTCAAGGATGATTTTTCGCGGGTAAATTTAAACTGATTTCAAAGGAGAAATGATGAAGTTCTATCAGGATAAAAAAAGTGTGGAGTTCAAAGTCGGACTTTTTACTTTGATAGCAATTATAATTCTTGTGCTGAGTTATTCCTGGTTTATGGAAATTATGGAAAATCGGAAATACACAGAAATAAAAGTAAAATTCAGCAATGCCGGAAATATTGAGCAGGGAAGTGCTGTCTCGATTTTGGGTGTGAAAAAAGGACGTGTAAAAGATATTTCGATGGCAAGTGATGGAGTTACTTTAAATCTTCAGGTAGAATTAGATTTTCCCTTAAAAAAGGATACGGAATTTTACATAATCGAGACTGATATTATGGGAGATGTTCAAGTTGAGATTATACCCGGTCAAGATAATGAGATGCTAGATCTATCAATTATTCATTATGGTTTCCGAAATTTAGGAATTTCAGGATTCGTTTCTCAATTGGGTATTTTGATGCGCGATGTTCAAGAATTGATGAGCAGTATCTCTGAAGATAAAGAGTTTATCAAAGGCTTATTTTCATTTGCTGATTCTTCGCAGAGTTTCATAAATAAATTGAATAAAAGCTATGATAAAAATTATGAAAATATCGAGAATTTGATTGCAAATGCATCTTCAATTTCAGATAAATTAGAAACCATAATTTCCCAAAATGAGGAGAGTATAAATTCGTCATTAAATCTTACAAATGAAGTATTAAAAGATTTCAATTCCACACTTTCTGAAATGGATATTATAGTTAAAAATTTCCGGGATTTATCAACGAAACTGGTAGAAGAAGATAGTAGCTTCAATAAGATAATCACAGAAAAAGAACTTTATGAAAAGTTGTTGAAGTCTGCTGTATCATTGGATTCTCTTCTAATCGATATCAAAAAGAATCCAGGTAAATATTTTAAGGTTAAAGTTTTTTAAGACCTTCCGAACGGTTGAGCTTGCGAAACCTCCGGAACGGTCTAAATGAGAAACAAAGGTATTTTTCTCATTCCCAGATACACAGAGTGTGTGAAAATAGAAGTATTTTCTAACTCACCCTCGTTCCCTCTCTTCAAAGAGAGGGATGTCGGAGAAGTTGTGAAAGAAAAAAAGAATCTTCTTGCCTTTTTTTTATCTCCCTTCTCTTGCAAGAGAAGGGTCGGGGATGAGTTGGATCAAAATAGATCGCAGATAAAGGAACATTGATGAAAAAGTTTTTAATTATTATATTATTTTTAATCTTCATAACTCAGCTTTTTTCTTTCAGTTTTGGAAAGAACAAAGTTCAGGCTGAAAAACTTGAATGGTCTAAAATCGAAACTCTTCACTTTGATATCTACTTCAATAAAGGAGATGATGAGTTTGGAAAAATCGTTGCTTTGATGACTGAGGAAGCCTATTATTATTTGAAAGAAGATTTTAAAACACCAATCCGAAATCGCATTCCCATTATTTTTTATAAATCTCATCGTGATTTTGAGGTTACGAATATCATTTATCCGCTTTTAGATGAAAGTATTGGCGGGTTTACAGAATCCTTTAAGAACCGGGTTGCTATCCCCTTTGACGGCAGCTATACCAAGATGGAAAAAACATTGGTTCATGAATTGACTCATGCTTATATCAATGAAATTGCTCAAACCGGTATGAAGATTTTTAACCTTTCGGGAATTCCATTCTGGTTTTCTGAGGGTTTGCCGGAATTCGAAGCTGTTGGCGGGGAAGATGTTTACAACAATATGTTCGTTATCGACCTGCTTTTAAGTGATAAATTGTACAAACTCGATAATATCGGTGGATATTATGCATACAGGGAAGGGGAATCGTTTCTTACCTATCTCAGCCAGGAATATGGACGT
>JAUWNO010000241.1 GCA_030612605.1 Armatimonadota bacterium | reverse complement strand
AAAGCATTATTTACAAGTTCATTTTCCGGAATATTTATAATAAGCTCTCCCAGCAGACTATCAGCAGCTTCATCATTTTCCATCTCTGCAATCAGATAAGAATAATAATAACCCAGTTTAAAAATTCCAGAACCTTGCTCTTCTTCCATCAGAAGATTTCTTAATTTCTCTTTTCCTGGTTCCAGTTGATCTGTCATAATCAGAAAATGGATGATTTCAAATTCGACTTCCTTTTGCTCCTTCAGATTAAAAGCAAAGAACTTAGCTTCATCCAAATAGTTTAGAACCAATTCATTCGATTCATTCTGGCGAATAGCAATATTTGCCAGAATTTCCCTGCAAAAACGATTAGCTTTTGTGCGATAACGATATTTAACCTTTTGCAGTTCCTTATCATTATAAATTTGTAAGAGGATCTTTTCTGCTTCCTCCAAATTGTTTTGTAAAATAAAGATCTGAGCGATTTTTATTCTGGCATCTCCAAGCAAATACGGTTCGCTGATTTTCTGAATAAACTGATTGTAAGCCTGGTCAGCAAGATCATAATTATCAGATGCAAACTGCTCATCAGCAAAATTTCTGAGTTTATTCTTATCGAGCAAATCATATTGCAAAAGAGCTTTTTCAAAATTTCCAATATAGGCAAGAGAAAGAGCAAAAACCTCGATAACCTGTTTATTTTCGGAATTTTTAGCAAATTTTTCAACAGCTTTTACCTGTTTTTCATTGTCATCCAGAATCCTTTTAACCTGATTTACCACATAATGAAAATAAGATTTATTCTGCTCGAGATGCTTCAAATACTCCTGAATAGCTTTATCGTATTCTTTTACGTTCTGATAATTTGCTGCCAATTCTCTTGTAAACAGGTATTCATCTTCTGCGATATTTCTGGCTTTAATCAGAATTTTTATAGCATTTTCATTTTGTCTGTTCTGCTCAAAAACAGAAGAAATAACTCGATAATAATTGATTTTCCCGGAATTTTCTTTTAAGAAATTTTTTGCCAAATTATAAGCTTTTGCCGGTTTTCCTTTGCGAATCAGAATTGTAATCCTCAAAGTAGTTTTATCGATTTCCGGAAAAATACTTTGATGCTTATCCAAAAGGTTTTCTGCTTTCTCAAGTTTGGAGGTGATGAGAAAGTTATTAATCAATTTGCGAACAACCCTGTAATCGATTGGATATTTTTCCAAAATAATTTCATAAATCTCATTTGCTTTTTCATACTGTTTTCTTTTTGTAAGATTATCAGCTTGTTTGAGATAGATAGTTTTTTCATCATATTGGGTAAATAAACTGATGGATAAAATCAGTAATAAAAATATGAACTTGATTTTGATAAGCTTCATTATTAATTTCTCACTTTTCATTGATATAAACTGAATAAAACTGAGTTAAACTGAATATTCAGAAACTTGACACAAGTTCGAAGGACTTGTGTTAAGTTGAAAATCCTTCTGAATAACTGCGTTTTCATTTTCCCCTTAAAAAGGGGAGTTAAATTTTTAATTTTTAATTTTTAATTTTTAATTTCTCAAAGCAGGAGCTTTGAGCTACACAATCGCTTTAATCCTATCATTAAAAAGTTCCAAATATCTGCTTTTCGCATCTATACTCAAAAAAGAAACTTTTATCAAATTATAGACTTTTTCTTTCTTCATCAAAAATTCATCCAAAAATCTTTCTGCTCTAACCTTTTTTATCTTCAGTTTTTGCGCAAGTTCCAGGAAATCCAACCGTTTATAGAATCCATTAATCTTAAAGCTTTCAGTTTCGAAATCCGTGAATAGATCGAGAGCTAACCTTGATTCATTGGGGAAATGAATGCTGGTATTTAAGACATCATAAGCTGGAGAAAGAACATAATCTTCATCATCGCTTTCCAGAATTGAAAAGTTCTTTAAATGAGCATCACCATTACCAAATACATAATTGAAAATGAGCAAATGGAAATATTTTTCTATCTCGATCATATATGCCGGAATGTTTTTTAAAATCGACTTCCCGATTTGTTCATAGCTTCCATCATATTTGAAGTTCTTCCCCTTATTTTCCGGAGTTTTATTCAAAACCTGGCAAAAATCTTCTTGTTGTAGTTTCTTGTTGTTTTTTCTATCGAAGCGCTTAGAAATAAAAGCCAATTCTCCATCTGAAAAATAAATCAGAGAATTCTCTGCTATTTTAATTTTAAAAACCTGTTTGGCAATCTGAAGGGTAATATGTTCGTTTGCCGGAACATCATCATTAAATTCCGGAGTTGGATTAATTGGAATCGGTTTTAGAATAAATTCACCATCTTTATCAAAGGAAATTAATTCATTTTTATGAATCTTCAAAGATATTTTATCCTGAACTCCTGAAATCGAAAATTTATCAACCAATTCTGTTCTGATTTTCAAAAAATCCTTTTTATTGAAATTCAAAACCGGATTTACTTTTCTTTTATTGAATAATGATTTCAAGCAAGAATTACAAACTTTAATTTTATCTAATTCTTTCAGGCAGGAAAGACATCTATTCATTTATTTCCTCGATTGTAACATTACCGATGGTATCGAATTTCGTAGTTTTAAGAAGTCTGGAAAAATGATCATCAGCATCAATTTTGAATTTCCTGCATTGAATTTCCTTCAAAGCTCCTTCTGCTAATAATCCGAAGAAAAAAGGAAAAAGATATTTTGAACTGAAGTTCTTCCTGGGTTTAGGAAAATTCAGAGATATCGGTTTAAGGTTTTTATCTTTCAAAAAAAAATCATCATAATAGAAAATATATTCAAACCCTTTCTTCTCTATTATTCCCGCAAAAATCCCATTCTGATATACTTTTCCTTTTCGTGTCATTATTCAGAACCTTTGATTTTTATCCTCATTTCCAAACCTAAAACATCTAAAATTTTATTTAAAACAGCGAAAGTCGGATTTCCTTTACCTGATTCAATATCACTCAATGTATGATGTGAAATATCGGAGATTTCACAAAATTCCTGCTGATTGATCTCTAAAGTTTTTCTACGTTCTTTGATTAATTTAGCCAAATCATTAATATTCATTTAGTCCTCATTTTTTCATTTTAATGAAAATCGAATCAATAATTTATATCGAACCAATTAATTGCAAGCTATTTTTTCAGTTTAATGAAAATAGTCTAACCACTTTCACAGGAACAATTTTGCAGATTGTTCCAAAATATTTTGGTTCAATCAACTTGCTTGGCTTCCTTCTGTCCCCCTTAGTAAGGGGGAATAAAAGGGGGTTTAGGGGATTTATTCATGCAATTCTTCTTCACGTTTTTTAATCTTTTCTTCCAGATCAAGATAAACACCATCCAGGTTACACATCACTTCAGCATTGGAATAACGAATTAACTTTATTCCAATCTCATTCAAATTCGATGTTCGCTTTTTATCATATTCTATATGTTCATCATGACTTTCTCCATCAATCTCAATTCCAACTTTTAATTTCGGACAGAAGAAATCAAGAATGTAATTCAATATAGGTTTCTGTCTAAGAAAACGATATCCAAGGAGTTTTTTGTTACTTAAAATTTCATACCAGAGTCTGGATTCGGGTTTATTCAAATTCTTCCGATTTTCTCTTGCTTTCATTTTCAAATCTTTTCTAAAAGGAAGAAATATTTTTTTGATTTCTGGCATGAACCCCTCTGCCTAACGGCATCTCCCCTTACTAAGGGGAGATGGCTTTCTCATTCAATATTTTCAAATATTCCTTTATCAATTCCTGGTATTCTTTGGGAAATGATTTATAATCCTCATCAAGCAGAGCTTTCTGACGCATTTTATCAAATCTGAGTTTTATCTCTTCCGGCAAGTCCCAATCTTCAATTTTGCTTATTTCTGATTTTCTTTTTTTGGAAAATTCACGTTTATGAATGGACTTTTGAGCATCGAGAAGTCGAGATAAAATTCTCTCCTGGTTATCCAAAAGCGATTGGTCAATCCGATTCCTTTTTAACTGGCGGGAAATAGATTCCAGGTCTTCAATAATTTTATTCAAAGCTGAAACCTGTTTCTGAGCTTCAGGATTATTCTGTAACATCCTCTTCAAATTCTCTGCAAGTCTTTGTTCATCACGAGCTAATTTCTGCATTTGAGAACGGGTTTCATTACTTATCATTCCCTCTTTTCCAAGTTGCTGAAAAAGTTGTTGAGTCATCATATTCATCATCATCTGCTGTTGACCCATCTGCTGCAAGCTCTGCATCAAAGACTGCATTCCACCACCACCACCTTGCTGCATATTACTGCTTGCCTGCATCAAATCGAAAATCATCAGATTTATTCCTTTCTGAATATTGCTGAGATATGTTTTTACTTTA
>JAUWNO010000186.1 GCA_030612605.1 Armatimonadota bacterium | reverse complement strand
GATGAACCAAACATTGAATATTGAAGATTGAATATTAATAATAATGAAAATAAATAACTCCAAAGCAAACTTCATCTTTTCTTCGTAAATCGTAAATCGATGTTCCTTGTTCGATATTTGAGATTTTCATCACGGATATTATTTTTCCAAAAGAAACCATAAAACATTTTATCTTAGTGTTTCTTAGTGTCCTTCGTGGCTTATTTTTTTTCCCTTTCTTTAGCCTACAAGAGCACGAAGAAATTATACATTATTTTTTTTTATCCGTGCCAATCCGTAATATCCGTGTCATCCGTGTTCCATTTTTCTTTAGCATACAAGAACACGAAGAAATTTTACACTATTTTTTTTTATCCGTGCCAATCCGTAACATCCGTGTCATCCGTGTTCCATTTCATATTTTCATTTCCATCAAAATATCCGTATCAATTTTTGGAACTTCAACTTTATTTGTTAACTGAAATTTTTTACCAAAAATCACCTCTGCCCTATTTTGAGCTTTGTTGTTATATCTCAATAAAATAGAAGCTGCCAAACTGATTTCTTCTTTACTTGGATTTCTTTTAGAATTTATCACACCAAGCGGTCCGGGAATATTATCAGTTTTAAGAATTAATTCATTCTTTGCCAGATGAGAAATCATCTCATTTTCTTTATCCTTCCTGCCAATAATTACCTTTACATCATCATTCAAACGAAAATGCCTGCCGATTTTCAGAAATTCTATAAAGTTCAATTCAAGCATATTGTGTTCGATTAAATCTTTCAGTCTTAAAGAAAAACTTTCATCTGTTAATAGACACCCGCCAGCAGGTGTCTGAAAGGATTTTATACCCAAATCATTTGCCATATCCATTTGGCGTTTTCTGCTTCTTCCCTGAATATCCAGCATTTCTTCTTTATCAACCCATTCTTCTCGAATCGGTAAAGTATCAGCTAAAAGTTTCTGGCTGAGAGGACGAACAATCAGATCTTTTATATTACTGAGTTTGCCTACAGAATTTAATGCATCTTTACGTTGAGACATTGGTCTTTGACCTAAAACTTCACCGGATATGAAAAAATCAACTTTGTATTCTTTCATCAATTCTGCAGCTTCTCTGAACATGAGGCCATGACAGTCAATACATGGATTCATATATTTCCCGTAACCGTATCTTGGATTTTGCAGCATTTTGATGTGTTTATCTGTAATATCATGGATTATAAGATTATAGCCAATTTCTTCCGCAGCTTTGATGGCATTCTCAGAACCGAAAAAAGGTGTCTTGAAAAAAATCGGCAGCACATCATACCCAAGATTTTTCATATGTAAAACACTCAACATGCTGTCCAAACCACCGGAAAAAAGAGCAAAACATCTATATTTTTTTTTCATTTTTTTTTGCTTTTCTCACCTTCAATTAGAAGATACCTTTTGTTAGTTCACACAGTCATGAGTGACTGTATTACAACTGGGGCTAAAAGGGGGATTTGAACCCCCGGCCTACTGATTACGAATCAGTTGCTCTACCACTGAGCTATTTTAGCATCTTTTTTGTAGAGATTTTGAAAAGGCATATTTAGGTCAAGCGGATTTTTTTGATTTGCTAACAAGATAACTAAAATAATTGTTCCGAAATGAAAGGTACGAAATAAACAAATCTAAGTTCTTTCTACTGAAATGAATGAAATGTTAACAGGACACTAAATAAATCTTAAACCCTTTTTTGAAAAGGCATTTAAACTAAGATCAGCAAATTCCTTCCGTTTATATTTATCCACTGCTGCTGCACCTATCATAGCAGCATTATCCATGCAATATTCCAAAGCCGGAAAAATTATTTGTACTCCAAGCTTATTTGCTTGCTCTTTAAAATTTTTTCTCAGCATACTATTTGCAGAAACTCCACCTGCAATAATTATCTTATCTGAATTGCTTTTTTTTGCATAATTAATTGTTTTAGATACCAGGCTATCCACGATCGCTGCTTGAACTGATGCACCAATATCAGCTAAATGTTTCTTTATGAAATCGCTGTTTTGTTTGAGAATATAATTTCTTACAGATGTTTTTAAACCGCTGAAACTGAAATCATAATTGTCTTTCCTATTCAAAGCTCTTGGAAAACGAACAAATTCCGGATTTCCTTTTTTAGCAATTTCATCAATTATCGGACCGCCGGGATAACCCAGATTGAGCAGTTTAGCAGTTTTATCAAAAGCTTCTCCAGCAGCATCATCTTGCGTTTTTCCAATAATTTCAAAATCCTCGAAGGAATGAAAATTAACCAATTCAGTATGACCGCCGGAAACAACTAATGCCAGAAATGGAGGTTCTAAATTTGGATGTTTTATTTTCGTGGCATAAACATGACCAAGCATGTGATTTACCGCAATCAATGGTTTTCCAATGCTATAAGCAAGGCTTTTGGCGAACGAGACTCCAACCAGGAGAGCACCGATCAAACCCGGATTGATGGAAACAGCAATTGCATCGATTTCATTCAGTTCTAATTTTGCTTTTTCAAGAGTGACTTTAGTAATTTTCATGATATTCTTTAAATGCAATCTCGATGCGAGTTCTGGCACAACTCCGCCAAAATCTTCATGAGTAAGCTGAGATGAGATCAAATTTGCATGAACTTTGAAATTAGAATCTAAAACTGCAACGGAAGTATCATCGCAAGAAGTTTCAAAGGCAAGTATTTTAAACATTATTTTTCCTGAATTAAAATATATTTAATTAACATTTTTATTTTCAATTTTTCAATATATCTAACTCACCCTAACCCTCTCTTGAAAAGAGAGGGAACTAAAAGAAAAAATGAATTTTTTCTTTTTATACTTCTTCCTGCTTTTCTTATGTTCCTTCTTTTTGGAATATCTTCCATATTCTCATCAAAAAAGAGAAGGACAGCAGGATGAGTTTAGGAGTAAGACCAGCTTATTATCCTTATTTCTCGCAAAATTTGTTTTATTGCAATCCATATCTGTTTTCCCTCCAACAAGTTAGATGGCTGAAAATGAAATGAGAAACATTAGTAATTAAAATTTAATCTCAAAAAAATCTAAATATCAATCTCCCATTACCAAAATCAAATTCAAAAATCATAATATCACACCTGTTAACCGTTCCGAAGGTTTATAAGAAAGAATATTTTGCAAAAAACCGTTCGGAAGGTTAGGGTCTATTCGTTATGAATAATTTGGATTTTATGAGGAGTATATTCAATTAATTTCACACCTGCAGGAAAATCAAAATCCACCTGTACAAAATTATTTTTTTTTATCTTAGACTCATTTAGATAGGCAATGATTATCTTATTATCAAGTTTCGAAACAATATCTTCGGGACCGCTGATCATAGCAGAAACCTTTTGGGGAATAATTGAGATATTCAGATTTTCAGGATATTTTATGGGAATAAGAGAAATTGTTCGTGTAATGATTCTTATATTCATTATTTCAAAAACCACCTGATTTGTGAGCAGATTTGTGTTCTCATTTGGATTTTCCAAAAAAACGGTTAACTTATAGTCCTTCACCATTTTCTGAGAAATTTTACGAGTCTTAATTCTTTTGATATTTTTAATAATTGAAGATGGTCCTTTAATTTCAACTTGCTGTTGAGGATTCAAAATTTTATATTGTAAGAAAAATTCTTCATCTTTTGCAGATGCATACAAAATTCTAATCGGTTTTTTCTTAGTAATAAGTTTATCCAATAAAACTGACAAACCTTTACCTGTTTCTATCTTTTTCAGATTTAGGTCTAATCGTTCAGGATAAGAAAGATTCTGTTCAGTAATTTTAAACTCATTTTTCCCGTATTTGAAGTTTTTAGCATTGACTTTAAATGAAATATTCGATAATTTCAGAATAAATAAATCCATACCTCGAGCTTCAATAATAACCGGAACTTTTATTGGTGTTTCTTCTGTTAAAACCAAATTATCAGGAAAATCATTCAAAAGTATCGGAACTGGAATTTCTTGAATATGCGTTTTTAATAATACCTGCTGAACCCAAAGAAATATGGCAATGATAATTACTAAGATTTTTATTCCGAAATTCTTTTTCATGATTTTTCCTCTATCTTGAAAAAAATCTTAATAAATCTTTCGATTGATTATTCGTGAAAGTTTTTTACCCATAGTGGAAACAATTTCATTTTCATCGTTTTTCCAGTCATTAATGGTTTGACCTGTGAGCAAAACAAAATCATAAGATTTGCTTTTTTGATTCCTTTGAACAACGATATTAGCCAGTTTTTTCATTGAAACCCAGATTGTTTTTATTCTTTTCTCATCAGCATCTATCAACCATTCTCGAATATATGGAAAAACAATCACCGGATTAGCTCGCGCTACTTGTGTTAATATATGAGTTATTTTCTTTTGAACTTCAAGAGTATCATCATCGATAGCTTTACTAACGAAATTCATGATGAAATTGGGGTCGCTTTGAGAAATATTTTCCATGCCATGAAAAGAAAGTGCTCTTTTCTTTTCATTTCCGGTTTCGATCCAGCTTTTCATTTTTTCTTTCATCAAATCCGGATATTGCTTCCACATTTCATTTATGATGCTTTCTACTTCCCAGGGAATGCTTTCAGCACATTCATCAATCAGAGCCAAGATCTTTTTGGAATCATCTATATATCTGTTATAAAGATAAAAAAAGGCTGTAGCTCTGATCCCATAAATTTTGTGTTTAAGCATTTTTTTTGCAATTGGCACAATCTTCCTCTGGTCTGAATAATTCAGCAAACCTGCACCTACAAATTCACGAATAAAATAGTTCGGCGTTTTTGCCAGGGATAAGATTTTTTTTTCTGCTTTATCTTTCTTGTTTTCATCGAGCAATTTAAAGATTTTTTCAAGTAATGAGCTTAGCTCTTTTTTTGCTTCTGTATCTAATCTTCCTATTTTATTCAGCATAGTTCCTCTTTTATAAATTCAATCGTTTTCAGGTTTACAAAGAATAAATTTATTAATTAGAGTTCACCCGTAAACCACGTAGGATAGAATCTAATTCATTAATATAACAGAATAACAGATTATTATCCAACGGGGTAAAGCATGTTTTTTTTAATTTCTAACTCCCCTAACCCAGATAAACTGGAAAATACAAATCTCAAAAAACAAAATCCAAATAAATCTCAATATTCAAATGCCAAACAAACAATTTAAAATTCTTATATTTAACATTGGTGTTAACGATTTTCTGCCAAAA
>JAUWNO010000080.1 GCA_030612605.1 Armatimonadota bacterium | reverse complement strand
CCTAAATCAAAAGACTGGTATAAGAAAATTCCTAAGAAGAAAAAACGCCTTGCACTTAAACTTGCTCTTTCCGAAAGAGCAAAGGAAAATCAGGTTGTAATATTAGAATCATTAGATTTTGACAAACCAAATACAAAACTTGCTAAAGAACTTATTTCCAAGATCGCACCTGAAAAAAGTAAAAACCTGCTGTTAATAGATAGCAATAATCATGCTATCATAAAATCTTTCAGTAACCTTCAAAATGTGGAGATGAATAAAGCAGACAGCATTTTTGCTTATGAAATCCTCAAATGCAATAATCTTATCATCACAGAAGATGCACTCAAAAAAATCGAGGAGGTATTTGCCAAATGAAATATCCCAGACAAATAATTATCTCTCCTATGACGACAGAAAAAACCACCTCTTTGCAACATCAAAATAATTGTTATACATTTAAAGTAAGTTTAAATGCCAATAAAATTGAAATCCAAAAAGCGGTAGAAAGAATCTTTGATGTAACCGTGGAAACCGTAAACACGATGAAGCAGCGCGGTAAAGTGAAGAGAATGGGAAGATATTCTGGAAAAAGAGCTGATTGGAAAAAAGCAATTGTGAAACTTAAAGCTGGAAATTCAATTTCAGATTTTGAGGTATAATAAGGAACTAATATGGGAATTAAAAAATATAGACCTGTTACTCCCACAATGAGATTTAAAACCGGTTATACTTTTGAGGAAATCACCAAAAGCCGTCCGGAAAAATCCCTGATAAAACCGCTTCCTAAAAAAGCAGGAAGAAACAATCAAGGTCGTATTACCTGTCGTCATCGTGGTGGTGGTCATAAAAGACAATACAGAATTATCGATTTCAAGAGAAATAAGTATGATATCCCTGCTAAAGTAGCTGCCATCGAATATGATCCGAATCGGAGCGCTCGGATTGCTCTTTTGCATTATGCAGATGGTGAAAAACGATATATTCTTGCACCTCTCGGATTGGAAGTCGGTGATAGCGTGATGTCCGGTGAAAAAGCTGAAATCAAAGTTGGAAATGCTCTTCCCATGGAAAAAATGCCTTTAGGTGCTACTATTCATAATATTGAATTCAAACCGGGAAGAGGCGGACAGCTTGCCAGAAGTGCAGGTTCTTACGGACAATTAATAGCAAAAGAAGGTAATTATATTCATGTGCGAATGCCTTCGAGTGACGTTCATATCTTAAGAAGTGAATGTTATGCTACAATCGGTCAGGTTGGAAACGTGGAGCATAATTCCATCGTAATAGGCAAAGCCGGACGCAAAAGATGGATGGGAATTCGTCCTACAGTGCGTGGAGTTGCCATGAATCCTGTGGACCATCCAATGGGTGGAGGTGAGGCAAAAACCTCCGGAGGTGGTCATCCGGTTTCTCCCTGGGGAGTTCTGGCAAAAGGCGGTAAAACCCGTAAGAAACGTAAATATTCGAATAGATATATCATCAAATCCAAAAAGAAAAGGAAGTAGGAAGGATTATGGCTCGTTCTATAAAAAAAGGACCTTTTGTTGATGAGCATTTACTTAAGAAAGTTCAGAAGCTAAATGCTGAAAACAAAAAACAGGTAATCAAAACCTGGTCGCGCAGATCAACCATTTTACCGGAATTCGTGGCACATACTTTTGCAGTTCATAATGGTCGTAAATTCGTGCCGATCTATATTTCAGAAAATATGGTGGGTCATAAATTAGGTGAATTTTCTCCTACCAGAACCTATCGTGGACATAGGGTTAAGAAATAAATTTCAAAATTTTACAAGGGAGCTAAAATAATGGAAGCAATAGCCAGAGTTCGTAATTTAAGAGGCTCAGCAAGAAAGGCAAGATTGATACTGGATTTAATCCGGGGCAAATCTGTGCCGGAAGCTCAAAACATATTGCTTTTCTCAAAGAAAAGAGTTGCACTAAAGGTAGCAAAACTTCTCAACTCTGCAATCGCCAATGCTACTGTTAAAGAAGGTAAAGCAGATATTGATAGTATGATCGTTAGTAAAGTTTTTGCAGATGATGGACCAATAATGAAAAGACATCGACCGAGAGCTCAAGGCAGAGCCACAATCATCAGAAGAAGGACATGCCATATAACTCTTGAAATTATGGATAAAAGGATAGGGGGATAGTTTGGGACAAAAAGTAAATCCTGTCAGTTACAGACTTGGTGTAAATAAACAGTATGATTCAATCTGGTTCGCAACGGGTGAAGATTATATTACAAATTTTCATGAAGATTTAAAGATTAAAAAATATATCAAAAACCGATTAGATAGTGCTATGATATCAAAAGTCAAGATAGAACGAAAGACAAAATCTATCACCCTGGATATTCACACTGCCAGACCAGGTCAGGTTATTGGCAAGAAAGGTAGTGAAATTGAAAAATTGAGAAATGAATTATCGGTTTTAGTAAATAAAAATAGAACTTCTACTCTAAACGTTTTTGTAAATGTTCAGGATATAAAACTTCCCTGGATAGATGCAAGTTTGATTGGTGCAGAAATCGGCAGACAGTTAAAACGAAGAATTTCCTTCCGAAGAGCAATGAAATTTGCGATCCGAAATGCCATGAGAAATGGTGCACAAGGCATCAAAATACAATGTGCCGGAAGACTGGGTGGTGCAGAAATGGCTCGTACGGAAAGATACCAGGAAGGAAGAACTCCGCTTCACACATTGCGAGCTGATATTGATTATAAATTAACGGAAGTTACAACCACTTATGGAATAATCGGAATCAAAGTCTGGGTTTATAAAGGCGATATTTTAAAATAAGGAGAATCATAGATGTTAGCCCCCAAAAAGGTAAAATATAGAAAAAAGCAGAAAGGACGTCGTCGCGGTCTGGCTTATCGTGGGAGTACTTTAAATTTTGGTGATTATGGAGTTATTGCCTTAGATGCAGCCTGGATTACAAGCCGTCAGATAGAATCTGCTCGTGTGGCAATTTCTCGCGAGATGAAAAGATCCGGAAAACTATGGATCAGAATTTTCCCGGATAAACCAGTAACCAAAAAACCTGCAGAAACTCGTATGGGAAAAGGTAAAGGCGCTCCTGAATATTGGGTTGCGGTGGTCAAACCCGGTAGAATCATGTTTGAATTTGAAGGCGTGGATCTGGAAACAGCAAAAGAAGCTGCCCGTCTTGCCGGACATAAGATGCCTATTAAAACCAAAATTATTTTCAGAGAAGGAATTGAATCATGAAAATGTTTGAGCTACGCGAATTAACTAATGATGAACTTCAACAAAAATTGGAAGACCTCAGAGAAGAAATTTTTAACCTGAGATTCCAACATGCTTCCAATAGGTTGGAAAATCCGATGAAAATAAAAATTGCTAAAAAGAATATTGCTCAGATAAAAACTTTATTAACCGAAAGAGAGAATGATTCTGAAATAAGAGGAAATGATGACAAGTAGAAAAGTTACAAAAAGCGGCATGGTAGTTAGCGATAAGATGGATAAAACCATTGTAGTCAAAGTTGAACGCCAGTTTAAACATCCGCTTTACAAAAAGATAGTCAGAAGGCACAAAAAATTTCAGGCACACGATGAGAATAACGAATGCAAAATTGGTGATTTCGTGCTGATTCAGGAAAGTAAACCAATAAGTCGTCATAAAAAATGGATTCTAAATAAAATCATAGAAAAGTCAAAATAAGGAGTCTGAAATGATTCAAGCTCAGACAATAATGAATATTGCAGATAATTCCGGTGCCAAAAAAGCGATGTGCATCAAAGTCCTTGGCGGCTCCAAGCGGAAATATGCCAGCCTGGGAGATGTGATCGTAGTAGCCATCAAAGCTGCAGCTCCTAACGGAAAAGTAAGAAAAGGCACGGTAGAAAGGGCTGTGATTGTCCGCACTCACAAAGAAGTGAGAAGGAAAGATGGAACTTATGTTCGGTTTGATGACAATGCAGCAGTTATTATAGATGAAAAAGGAGAACCGATTGCTACGCGTATTTTCGGTCCGGTTGCCCGCGAACTGAGGGAAAAGCATTATACAAAGATAATTTCGCTGGCTCCAGAGGTTCTTTAGGAGTAGATATGATAAAAAGAAACAAACCTAATAAATCCAATGATAGAAAAATGAGAATTAAAAAGGGTGATACGGTCGTTGTTATCAGCGGTAAATATAAAGGCGTGAAAGGTAAAGTCTTGAAATCTTTTCCAAAAAACAATAGGGTAATTGTGGAAAAAGTGAATTTCATAAAAAAACACACCCGCCCTACCCAACAGAATCAGCAAGGTGGAATAGTGGAAAAAGAATCTCAAATCCATGTTTCCAATGTTAAACTTTTTAGTGATAAGTTAGGAGAAGTAACACGTGCAGTTTTCACGAAAGCAGGAGACAAACGAATTCGCGTGTGCAAGAAATCCGGAGATGAAATTTAAGAGGAACTGAAAATGACTCATTTGAAAGATAAATTTAAAAAAGAGACAATTCCAGCTTTAATGAAGCATTTTGATTATAAGAATGTGAACATGGTTCCCAGGTTGGAAAAAATTTCTGTGAATATGGGCGTGGGAATTGCCACCCAAAACAAAGCTGTTTTAGATAATGCAGTTAAAGATATGACTCAGATTACAGGCAGGAAACCCATCATCACAAAAGCTAAGAAATCTATTTCAAATTTCAAATTACGCCAGGGAATGCCAATCGGCTGTAAAGTTACATTACGCGGCGAAATCATGTATGAATTCTTAGATAGATTGATCTCAATCGTTATTCCCAGAATTCGTGACTTCAGAGGTATTTCAGCAAAATCTTTTGATGGACGCGGGAATTATACTTTTGGCATAAAGGAACAAACTGTTTTTCCGGAAATAGAATATGATAAAATAGATGCGATCAGAGGAATGGACATCACGGTCGTGACCACTGCTGATAGTGATGAAGAAGGAAAAGAACTTCTTAGTTCACTCGGTATGCCGTTCAGAAAAAATTAATAGGAGAGATTTTGGCAAAAAAATCGTGGATTGAAAAGCAAAAGAAACCAAAGAAGTTCTCAGCCAGAGAATATTCTCGTTGTAAGATTTGTGGACGTTCCAGAGCATATATGCGAGATTTTGGTCTTTGTCGAATCTGTTTCAGAAAACTTGCTTCCGAAGGTCAGATTCCCGGTGTGAAAAAGGCAAGTTGGTAAAAAGAAAAAAAAGGAACACGGATGACACGGATTAAATGGATTTTCACGGATATGAATTTAACACTGAAAACACTGAATATTTTTAGAATGAATATCCTATATCCAACAAGGAATTTCCAATGATGAAGGGAAAAAAATAGTGTTAAGCCTGAGTAAGTCTGCCTGCCCCGTAAGGAAGAATGACTGTATCGGGGTGGCAAAAAAAGTAGAAAAATCAGCATCAATAAGCGTTAAGATAATAATGGAGAAAAAATGAGTGCAACAGATCCAATTGCTGATGCAATAACAAAAATTCGTAATGCCTACACTGCTAATCATAAGATTGTGGCAGTAAATCACAGCAATCTTACTGAAGCAATTGTAAAAATCCTGGCAGAAGAGAATTTTATAAATAGTTACCAATTGATTGAAAGAAATCCCAAGAAAAAACATTATAGAAAAAAGATATTTATAAATCTGCGTTACACTAACAGCGGAGAACCTGTAATGAAAAATATAAAAAGGATAAGTAAACCCGGACTTCGCATCTATGTTAATTCCAAAAATATTCCCTCGGTTTACAACAATACAGGTTGTGCCATTTTATCCACGAACCGCGGCGTAATGGTCGATAGAGATGCTCGCAAAGATAAGATTGGCGGCGAGTATATCTGCAAGGTATGGTAGGAGGAATCTGTGAGTAGAATTGGTAAAATTCCTATAAAAATACTAAGCGGTGTGAAGGCAACTATCAGTAATCAGAAAATTACAGTAGTTGGAAACAAGGGAACACTGGATTATATGATAAATTCCGGAATCGAAGTGAAAGAAACTGACGGACAATTGATCGTAACCAGGAGAGATGATTCCAGAAAACAAAAATCTCTGCACGGGCTTACCAGAGCTTTGATAAACAATATGGTCATTGGAGTAAAAGAAGGTTATGAACGAGTTCTGCAAGTTATCGGAACCGGATACTCTGCTGAAGTTATCGGACCCTGGGTAAAATTGAATGTGGGATTCTCTCATGGAATACTTCTGGAAATTCCCGAAGGAATACAGGTCGAAGCAAAAACCATCCCACGCAGAGAACAAGGCAAACTGGGAGTTCAGGCTGTAATTACAGTGAGAGGAATTCATAAAGAAGATGTTGGTAAATTTGCTGCTGAGATCCGAAGATGTCGTCCTCCAGCTCCAAACTTCAAAGGAAAAGGAATTCGCTGGGAAGGCGAACACGTGCGCATTGTTTCCAAATCCGGAACTGAGTAGAATTTATGAGGTTAAAATGAATAGAAAGTCGATAACATTCAAAAAAAACTTAGCACGCAAAAGAAGAATTAAATCAATAAAAAAGAAAATCTTCGGAACTTCGGAACGTCCGAGATTAGTCGTATTCCGCAGTTTAAAAAACATCAGTGCTCAGATCATCGATGACGAAGCAAATAAAACACTGATTTCTTTGTCCACGATATCTAAAGATATAGAAATTGATAAATCCAAAAAGAGAACTAAGCAAAGCTTTGAAATAGGATTAAAACTGGGAGAGCTTGCTTTGAAAAAAGGAATTACTCAGGTTTGTTTTGATCGTAGCGGATATTTGTATCATGGAAGAGTTAAAGCTCTTGCAGATGGCGCCAGAAAAGCCGGCGTAAAATTTTAAGGGAGAGCCTTTTGGAAAGAAGAAAAAATAATTCACGATATGAATCTCAATTTGAAGTGGAAAAAATTATCGATACAAACCGTGTGGCAAAAGTTGTGAAAGGCGGCAGAAATTTCAGCTTCAATGCAACTGTTGTTGTGGGAGATAAACAAGGACGCGTGGGCGTGGGCATTGGCAAAGCAAATGAAATCGTGGATGCGATTCGTAAAGCCAAAGAAAAAGCTGCAAAAAACATGTTCACGGTTCCCATTGTAAAAGGTACAATCCCTCATGAAATAATCGGTCGTTTCAGTGCCAGCAAGATTATGTTAAAACCAGCATCTCCGGGTACAGGAGTTATTGCTGGTGGACCTGCTCGTGCCATATTAGAAGCTGTGGGAGTGGAAAATATTCTCACCAAATCCCTGGGTTCAAATACAGCAGCCAATGTGGTGAAAGCAACTGTAAACGGACTGAAAGAACTTCGCACTATTGGAGATATTGCCAGACTTCGCAATTTAACTATTTCTGAATTAACCGGTCGTGAAGAACTTCCTACTGAAACTGAAACTCAGGAGGAAGCAGATGAAACTTAAAGTAACTCAAATCAGAAGCACAATCGGACGAAAAGAAGACCAGAAAAGAACTATTATTGCTCTTGGTTTAAATAAAATTAACAGAACAAAAATTCATGATGATAATGCTGTAATTCGTGGTATGATCAATAAAGTTTCTCATCTCATCAAAGTAGAAGAAATCGAAGAAAAAAAGAAACCAAAAAAAGCTATACCCCAAAAAGTAGAAACTAAGCCCGAAGAAAAGAAAACAATAATCGAAGAAACAACTAAGAAAACTGCGAAACCGAAAATAGTAAAACCAAAAGCAAAAAAAGCAGAAGCTAAAAAAACTGCGAAACCAATAGTAGTAAAACCAAAAACAAAAAAAACAGAAACTAAAAAGACAGAAACAAAAAAAACTGCTTCAAAGCAAAAAAAAACTACAGAAACAAAAAAGGCAGAAACAAAAAAAGCTACTTCAAAGCCGAAAAAAGTTGCTGAAACTAAAAAACCGGAAAAGAAAGAAACCACAAAAAAAGCAACAAAGAAAAAACCGGCAAAACCAAAAGTTGAAAAAGGTAGTGTATCATAATTTATGAAAGATTATGAAAAAAAAGTGTGCCGACTTTCCGAAGTTTCCCACAAAGGAATACTTGCTTTTAAGATTCGGAAAGTTTTAGCTCATTCGTAACCTTCCGAATCTTAGATATGAGAAAGATTGTAAGAAAGCTTCGGAAGGTAAAATAAAAAATAGGAGTTTGTTATGAAACTTCATAATATCGAGCATCCGAAAACAAAAAAATATAAAAAGAGATTGGGAAAAGGTCATGGAACCGGGTTTGGAAAAACATCCGGTAAAGGTCACAAAGGTCAAAAATCACGTTCCGGTGGAAATATTCCTGCCTGGTTTGAAGGTGGCCAAATGCCTTTGCAACGACGTTTGCCCAAAAGAGGTTT
>JAUWNO010000539.1 GCA_030612605.1 Armatimonadota bacterium | reverse complement strand
AAATTTACTTCAAATAGAAATACCTGTTATTCAGTCTATCGTATTCAGTCCAATCAGCATCCGGGTTTTTTACAGCCTGAATAAGCTGCTGTACTCCCACTGTTTGAGCATCGAGATTATCCGAATAATGAAGAACGATCGCTTCCAGAGTTTGAGGAAGCCTGGCAGAAGCTTTTTCATATTCGCCATGATGAGCCAGAATAAGATGCCTGAGTTTCATTAAAAGTTCTTTCGGAAAATTATTTATCTGGGCTGCTTTCTCACAAACAACTTTATCACCAAGAGGAATATGACCGACTAATCTGCCTTCAACAGAAAAATCTATCGTAGGTTTTACATGATATTCATAGACTTTGCCAATATCATGAAGTATTGCTCCTGTAATCAAAAGGTCTTTGTTCAAAGAATAAAGGTGAGAAACAAAATCACAGATAGTGGTTACAGATATGGTGTGTTCGAGCAATCCGCCTAAATAATTATGATGCCAGGTTTTGGCAGCAGGTGAATTGGCAAAAAGTGTGAAAAATTCTTTATCTTCAAAAATACTCAACAACAGCTCTTTTAAATACACATCCTGAATATTCTCGATATACTCAAAAAGTTTATCCGAAAGTTTATTTATATCTTTGGAAGTGGTTGCAATGTATTCCATCAGATCGTATTCTTCTTCGCTCAAAACACGAACTTTATTCACCGTAATTTGAATCTGAGATTTATAGCTGATAACAACACCTTTAATTTTGATGATATCACCTTCATTAAATTTCTGCCCAATCTGACGTGCATTATTCCAGATATTCGCTGAAATCGAACCGGTTTTATCCGCAAGTTTCATCCTCACGAAAACATCTTTTGTGCCTTCACGAAGCTCTTTCTGGGTAACTATAAAATTGCTGATAATTTCTTTGTTCAAATATGAATGCAGATCTGATACATAAATTTTCTCGTCCATTTTATTACTCCATCAAACAACATAAATGTTATTTGTATAAATCCACCCTCTGCCAAATCGTGTAATTTCCAGTCTATAGTTTCCTTTTTCTTTGATTGGGAAAAATCCTTTTTCATCATATATTTTTTCGGTTCTTATGCCATTTCTGAAAAGCTTCACATTTGCATTTTTGGGTAACCTGAAATAGAATTTCAAATTATCTGTGAACTCTATCTCTTCACCAAAAATCGCATTTTGATTTTCAGATTTGATGCCTGCATAAAAATTATAGGGATTTCCCATTTTGTAATTAACAATGTAACTGTTCCCTTTTTTTATTGCATTTAAAACATTTTCTTCATTTATTTCTAATTTTTCATTGATTAGTAAATTGGTTCTGATGGTTTTAAAAAGCGAGTTGTGAGTTAAAAAAACAAATTTTATGCCCCATTTTTTAAATGTTTCTGAATGAGCATCAACACTGCCAATTGCCACTTTTCTCTTGCCGGAATTATTCAAAGAATCCCAATATTTTAAATTCTCTCTCAAAGGTTTTTTAATAAAAAATGAAGGGAATAAAACCAGGAATAATCCATTCAATCTGGGATTCATCCTGCTCACCCAATCCGAAAGTGCGTTCCAGATCTCTAATCCGGTGAAATCATCATGTGCTGTATCAGTCCAAATATATTTACGAAGAATAGAACAAGCTCGTTTTTCATGAGGATGTGCTGCAAAACCAATTGCA
>JAUWNO010000179.1 GCA_030612605.1 Armatimonadota bacterium | reverse complement strand
ACTTTAATTAGTGCCCAACCATAAATATAATCACTTCAAATTTCAGATAGTTGTGGACAAAAAATTAAAAATAGTTGAACTGACATCAAAAAAAACGGAGAGTAACAAATGAAAAAGTTACTATTTTTTGGATTAATGATGGCTCTTTATGTAAGTGCATTATTGTCACAGTGGAGTAGCGATCCTGCTCAGAACAACGCAATTTGCGATCTGGGTGGTGAGCAGGCTATCGTAAAAGTGATTACTAGTCCAATTGGTGATACATACATTGGCTGGTTTTCCAATGATTCGGGTTACTATGATGTCCGGCTGCAAAGGTTGGATTCATCTGGAAATGAATTGTGGGATGATAACGGAATCCTCATAAGTGATCATCCTGCCATGACCTGGCTTACAGATTGGGATATGACCGTGGATGCGGATAATCATGCAATTTTAACATTTCAGGATATCAGGAACGCCGGCAATAATAATGTTTATGCTTATCGAATCGCACCGGATGGAACTTTTATCTGGGGTGCAGACGGATTGGAACTTTCCAACAGTCCTTCTTTTGATGTATCACCAAAAGTAACTGTAACTTCAATTGGTAATAGTGTTATTACCTGGCAGTCAGAAGATGTAGTTATCATGCAGAAAATAGCTCCGGATGGAACTTTACTTTGGGGACCTTCCGGAATAACATTAAGTTGCGCTGATACTTACTCATGGCCGCAGCCTTTGGCAATTGATAGTGATGATATACTCTTGAAATATTTCAAGGATTCAGGTCCTCCATATTCACCTACCCGCCATGTTCTGATGCAAAGATATGACACTGATGGAAACGCAGTTTGGGCTGATAACATGGTTGTGTCCAATGCCGGCGGTATTTCTGCCTGGACCCAGATATTTTCCATTGTTAGTGATGATAATGACGGTTGCTTCATTGCCTGGCATGATGACCGGAATAACGATATGGATGCCAGCAGTTTTATTCAGCATGTCAACTCTGACGGAACAGTGGAATTCATCGTAAATGGTGTGGAACTTTCAACAGAGGGTAATCGTGAAAAATTCTATCCTGAAATCGCCTTTAACCCAGCAACAAATGAACTTTATGTATATTGGTTTGCTACCGACAGTAATCAGAACAATTGGGGAATTTCCGGTCAAAAACTTGATGAGAGCGGTAATATCTTATGGACAGATAACGGAAAAATAATCATCGTTGTCTCCTCGCTATACGTGCTTCCCTTCGCTGTAAGACAAGCTAATGACAATGTGATAATTCTTTATGAAGAAGGAATTAATGGTGTAGATTCCTACCTTAAAGCAATGAGACTGGATTCCGATGGTAACTTCGTCTGGACAGGAAATTTTGTAACCATGTGTTCGGTGGCTTCCGAAAAAGTTCACAATGAATGCAGTGAATTCAGTAATAATCAACTCATCGCTGCCTGGGAAGATGATAGAAATGGACCAAAGGATCTTTATGCTCAGAATATAAATCTTAATGGAACTTTGGGACTGCAACTTTTACCACCGCAAAATTTAGTGATTGAGATTGTAAATTATAATGATGTTCATATTGAGTGGGATCCTCCAACAAATGAAGATATTATAATTCAACACCATAATGGCTATGATAATAATGGAATCGCTTGTGGTTTAGATCTGGTATGTGCAGCCAGATTTACAGAGGATGAGCTTGGAGATTATTATGATAACTATGAGATTACTCACGTTTTGGTTCACATTCGCGAAGGATTTACAAATGTTACGGTTAAAGTCTGGGAAGGTGGTTCATTCGGTGATCCGGGAACGGAAGTTTATTCACAGGATATTACAAATTCAATATTAATCGAAGATTGGACAGACCACATTTTAACAACACCTATTCCTATTATCGCTGGTAATGAATATTGGATAGGATATCATGTGCTTATGCAATACGATCATCCATGTAGTGTGGATGCTGGTCCTGCTGTTCCGGGAAAAGGAGATTGGATGTATTTTTCTTCTACACAAGGATGGCATGAACTAAGTGTAACTTATGGTGTGGATTATAACTGGTGTATTACCGGGATTTTGAGCCCAATCTATAGCAATGATAAATCTGAATTGGTAGAAATTGGACAAGCTGAAAAATTATCTAATAATGAAAGTACCAGAGATTTAATTGGCTATAAAATTTATCGTGATGGTATTGTTATTGAAATACCAGATCTAAACCAGACAACTTATGATGACCTGGCTTTAGATAGTGGTGTTTACGAATATGGAATAACTGCTGTTTACGATGAAGGTGAATCCATGCCACTCATTGCTGATGTTACCATTTTCCTAGTTCCTCCTCAGAATTTTTGTGCAGTAGTTCAAGAAATGAACAATGTATTCTGTTCATGGGACTCATTAGATTCTACAGAAAGAGATTTTGATTCTTATAATGTATATCGAGATAATTTATTGATTGCAACAGGAGTAACAGAAAATTTCTATCTCGATGTTGGAGTTCCAGCAGGTACTTATAATTATTGTGGAACAGCAATCTATGATGGTGGTTGGGAATCGGAATTTTCTAATCCTGCGACTGTCACTGTAGATGTTGGCGATTTCCCTATTCCATTAGTTACCAAGCTGATTGGAAACTACCCTAATCCTTTCAATCCTTTTACAAACATCAATTACTCGATCAAAGAAACAGGCAATGTAACACTTGAAATTTACAACCTAAGAGGGCAACTCGTAAAAACACTCGTTAATGAAATAAAAGAAACAGGTAATTATACTGTAATCTGGAATGGTACTGATAATTCTAATAAGGCAGTATCAAGTGGTGTTTATTTTTACAAAATGAAAGTTGGAAATTTTGTTTCCACAAAGAAAATGATCCTTATAAAATAATCTGAAATATAATTTTATTCTTATAAGCTCCGAGGTTTTCGGGGCTTTCTCTGTTTAAAAACAACTATTGAAACGAAAACCACGCATACCCCCGAAATTCATAAAGTCAACTATTGTAACATCTAAATAAATAATGAAGTTAGGTCCAAGAAATTCCTTAAAGCAATCTCAAAAGGGATCTTAGCAAGCGGTTCTGTGATAGTCCGTCAAATAGGGCAGCAACTTGATGAATCGATAGATTTGAAAAAAACGTGCAAGCGTCTTTATGAAAACTTAAGGAAAGAAGGTTTATCAGAAAAATTAGAGCAGAACCTTTTACAGAAACAATGTTCTCATCTAACTAAAGACAGTTTGATCTTGGTTGATCCGAGTGATTTGATGAAACCGGAATCCGGGCAGATGGAAGGTTTGTCACGAGTCAGAGATGGAAGTATGGTTAAAAGGGGTAACGGCTACGATCTACTAAATATGATTTCTTTTAACAAAGAAGATGCCGGTTATCAAATATCACCGCTTTGCAGCGAACTTTACAGTAAAGAAATTTAGATCGATACAAAAGCAAACATAACTTTTGATCGAATCAATGATATTACCATATATTCCAATAATAAAGGAATTTTTGTCTTTGATCGTGGTGGAGACAGTCGCATTAATATTGGCAAATTATCAGGTGATGAAAATGATTACATCATCAGAAGTATGGGTAAACGAGGTTTAATCGTAAATGAGAAAGAATTAAACTTCATACAAGTATGCAAATCAGTAGAATTTATTTGTGAACTTCCCGGTAAGAAGAAAGGAGCAAAACTTCTTTGTGGCATAAAACGAGTAAAAGTTAGATTGGATCCATATCCTAAAAAGAATCCGATTACAACTGATGCCTGGTTAGTAGTCTGTCGTCATAAATCCAAAAGAGGTAAATTAGGTGGTTTCTTTTATTTACTCTGTGATTTTCCGCATCATCAATTAAGTTTAGAAGAGATAATCATTAAAGCATTGGAAAGTTACAGATTGAGATGGAAAATTGAAGAACTTCACCGGCAAGTAAAACAGGATTACGGGTGGGAAGATATGCAGTTATTATATTATGTCGGATTGAAAAACTTGAATACAATTCTGTGGATCGTTATTAGCTTTTTGTATTCTTTAAAGAGAATCATACTGCAATTAGCGGAAGTATTTCCATCATTTCTGCTTGATAAGAAGAATAAACTAAACATACTCTATGGCTTTGTTTATTACAGGTTATTCAAGGTTGTGAAAAAGGTTTTCTCCGAACTATCGAGATACCAAAAAGTAAAATTTAAAAACTATTATCATAATCAATTGCAATTGAAAGTCAGCTTCTTGTGAAAAAAAGGGGGTATGCGTCTAAAAAACCGTAAAAAAATTCTTGACAGTATCATTTAAAAAAAATAGTTGTCATGTCGTTGTCATGTCTCTGAAAAAATGTTGTCGTGGCATAGATGTGTAATATTAATTTTTTAAGGAGAAAAAAGTGAAAATTACGCAAAATGAATTGGTAGAATTCGCAGATGAACAAGACCTAATAGTATTTGGGAAAAGTAAAAACATTACATCTAATATAAGATCTCTAAAGCGTTTAATACAGAGGGGATTGATACCAAAACCCAAATGGGAAGGCGGTAATTCATCTTCATTCTGGGAAAATGACTCGGAAATTAAAGAGCAAGTCATCTGGATCGATGAAAAGATAAAAGAAGGATTATCTTACAGACAGATGAAAGAAGAATTGAATTCAGAAGAAATCCCTTCCCCTGAAGGGCTGATTGCTGAAGATTTTATTTTAACAATAGATGATTTATTAAAGATAAATCCTGGTGTTTCAGAAATTCTTTTTATTAAGGTAAAGATACTGTATATACTTGGTAAAAGAGAAGAAGCCTTGAACATATTACAGAATTTAGAGATCAACTGTAAAGACAACAAAGAGTTTCTTTTTTTTGTATATGATGAGATGGCACATATATATCATAATTTCGATGCAAAAGAAAAGGAGTTAGAAACTTGTCAAAAACTTATTTCTCTTGCAGAGGAAATTGGTGACAATGAGAAACTAGGTGCTGCATACTGTGATATGGGCAACTGTTTACGAGACAGGGAAATGGACAGAGCATTTGGCTATTTTCAAAGTTCAGTTGAGCTTTTAGAAGGATCTGATTTGCTTGGTTCTGCTTATGGCAGTATGTACTGGATCCAACAAAAAAAAGAAAATTTTTCTAAGGCAGAAGAATATCTAAAAAAATCGCTTGAGATATTTATCCAATCAAATAATAAGCGGAAAGAATGCACCAGCAAGGCTAACCTGGGAGAATTATACTATAAATCAAACCGGCTATCCGAAGCATTGAAACTTATGCAGGAAGCATATCATACCGCCTCCCAACTTCACGATTTGGACGGTGAAGCTGCAATTAGCGGCAAC
>JAUWNO010000055.1 GCA_030612605.1 Armatimonadota bacterium | reverse complement strand
GATAATTCTCCCACCATGGGACAAACTAACGATGATATTGGTTTTACCGGAACTTTCAGCGGCAGCGTAATTAATTATCAGGGTGAACCTTTACCGGGTGTTGTTATTGAATATTATCCACCATTAGGAGCTAATCAGATCATTTCCAATTTAGACGGTGAGTTTTTTTTGGAAATGAAAACGGTCCGATATGATATAGAGGTTAAATATAACGAAGCCACTTATATTAATACAACCATTCGTGTAGCACCTGATTCAAACACGGTTCGAACTTTTGTATTACCAATACCAATAACCTCTACTTTCCCATATTTTCCAGAACTTTCAAAAGCAAAACTGAGTAACTATCCTAATCCATTCAATCCATCAACTAAAATTCAATGTAGCTTTCCGCAAAATGTAAATGAAACAATTATTGAGATTTTTAATAGCAAAGGACAAATTGTGAAGACAATACAATGTACAGGTGAACCGGCTGGTGTACTTCATGAAGTTACCTGGAACGGTTTGGATAACTCCGGGAATCCTGTTGCTTCAGGTATTTATTATGCCCGCATAAAAGGAGATGGCATAGTATTGAAAGAATGTAAAATGCAGGATTTGAAATAGCATGAGAAAATCTATATTAATACTGATTTGCATACTTTTTTCATTTCAACTCTGCGGGGAATTGAGATTCTATCGGGAAGATCTTCATTTTACTTTAACGGATTCCACCTTTTCCGTTGATGGTTTGTACTTTCTGCGAAATTCATCCAAACAAACATATTTTCAGCGTCTGTTCTATCCATTCCCTAAAGATAGTTTTTACGGAAAAGTCGATACTTTTTTTTGCGAAAATATTTCTCGTTCGGATTCATCACGGATTATACAATGGGATCAGAAGGGAGCGCATCTGCTGGTAATAATTCCGGCTCAGGATACCACAGTTGCACATATTGGTTACAGACAAAATCTAATTGGTGGGAAAGCAGAATATATCCTGGAGACTACCAGTTTCTGGGGAAGGGGATTTGAACAGGCATACTATGATCTTACTTTTCCTAAAACAATAACAATCGATTCTCTTTCCTATTTACCGGATGATCTGGAAGAAACGGATACACATTATAAATTGATCTGGATGAAGAAAGATTTCCTCCCGCTTAAGAATTTTATTGTGGAGTTTAAGTAATTTAGCAAATTTAAGAAACTTTGCAACTAAGGCTCTCAGCAATTTTCTCTTTTATCTTTTTGCTTTTTTCTTTTTGCTTTGATCTTTAATCTTTGATCTTTTCTCCCTTTCTCCGTTTTTTTTATTTGACACAAAAGAATAAAAAAACCAATTAAGATTTTGTAGTATTAAGAGGTATTTTTATGGAAATTTTCAAAGATAAATAATAATTTGAAGTGTGAATATTTATAATTCTTTAGTGGAAACTTAATATGACATTTTCAAACTAGTTTTAGCACCAATTAGGAAAATATATGATAAAATTTCAAATTCTCTCGTTAGGTCGTGAAGTTATCGACATTTTAAAGGATTATATCATATTAGAGAAAAAAGTATTTCCAATATCTTTTAAAGCATTTATAGTAACTTTTTTCAGTTTAATAGATTTTAAGAAATTATATATGAAATGTGATAATTTATTAGAAGAATTAGTCGAAAAGAAAAAAAATGTTTCAAAATTAGAAATCAAAAATGATGATATTCTCAAGTTATATAAGGAATCATTACTTGAATATTGCGAAGCATTAGAAAAAACTATCTCTATTTTAAAATTAGTCTATTACAAATTATATTTGAAGAGTAAAAGTTGGAGAGAGTTTAGTAAATATTCTTGGAAAGAATACAAAGATGATCTCAATAAATATGAATTATCAATTAAAAATTATGTCATATTGGGAAAAAATTTAAATCAGATTAAAGATAAAATATTAAATAAAAATAAAATAATAAAAATTTTATACAGTGTTGAAACATCCAATTTTATTAAACAATCTTTAAATAAAACAAACATAAAAAAATATTTTAATAATTACAAAGATATTGAGAAAGTTTATTGGACATTCCTTTTTACAGGTGTAGATGAATCAGTTGCAAAACAAGTAATAACTACTCCTGAATTAATAGAGTATTACTTTAAAATGAAGGAAAATGGAATAACAGATTTTTTAATTTCAGGACATATAATGACAAATATTAAGAATTTATCTTTGAGATAACACTTAAATGGAAATAAAAATATACAAAACAAATATTGTGGAGTTTTATGTTAATAAGGGGTTTTGTGTTATAAAATGTTTTGTTAACATTAAAGTTAAATTGTATTATAATATCTCACTTGCTTTGCATTAACCATTATGTGGTAGTTTATTTTATAAGGCGGTTTGAATGACACAAAAACCAATATTTAATCAATTAAATAAGAAAGCTAAAGATAATAAAATATTAATATTAGAAAAATTTAAAGAAGATATTCAAGAAATTATCGAAATTTTTAACTTGCAATATGATTATATTGAAGAACATTTGAAAGTTGCATCTCTTGAATATTATCTCTCTATGGAATATTATTCAAATATGCTTGCGACTGCTTTTAGAAAAAATATGTTTTCTTTTTATTCAGCGTTTCATTCTACTCAACAAGGATTATTCGGTTCAGCTAGAATAGTACTTAGAAATATTTATGAATTTTTGCTAATAGGTAAATATTCTGCAATATCTGAAGACAATAAATTTATTGATAAATGGACTGAAGGAAAAGATGTTTCATTACAACGTGAGGTATTTTCTAACATAATATCACCAAAATTAGTAGAAATAAAGGAACTTTGGAAATTGCTTTGTAAGTTTACTCATAGCACAATCTATGCTCAACAAATTGATTTCAATGCAAACAGATTTTTTAAAGATATTAAATTCAATTTAATTTTACTGAAGGTATTATTAGAAATGAATTTCCATCTTTTGAATTCTTATTATATAAATAGCTCACTTCGGTATTATACTCAAGAATCAAATATTTATCCTGTAAACGAATTCAATAAAATACCTATAAAAGAGAAAAAGAAGCTATTAAAATTATTATTTAAGAAAACAAAATCAAAGATGGAGAGAGAGCCTCGTAAGGTTATTTATGATTATAAGTTGAAGTGGAAAATAAAAGAAAAAACATTAACTTAACAATGCGCATGTAGTTTAATATTTAACAAGGTTTGCAGTGATTTGTATTTCAGGTTATGCTATTTTATTTTTCTGAAATTATGGGAGGATTGATCCTTAATTTAAAGATCGATTTTAATCTATGAAAGTCAGCAAATGTTCTCCACGAAAAATTCTTAATCCTTGCATATTAGAAGCACACAATTATCAAGTAGATCCTTACATCGGCTGTGAACATTATTGCAGCTACTGTTATGCGTTGAACAAAGCTGAGACAGACTGGGAAAAAGAAATTTTGATCCATGAAGACATTATCGGACAATTGTATCAGGAGATGAACTCCCTGGAACCACAGTCTATTTATATGGGAATGAATAGTGATCCATATCAACCTTCTGAGAAAACTTTCAAACAGACAAGAAAGGTATTGGAATTGTTAGCAGAAAGAGGTTTCTCAGTTTGCATTTTAACAAAATCCGGACTTGTAACAAGAGATATTGATCTTCTCAGGAAAATGCCGGATTCCTCTGTTGGTGTTTCCATAACTTTTCAGGAAGAGCGAACTCGACAGATGTTCGAAAAAAATGCTCCATCAAACAGGGTTAGGATAGAAGCTTTAAAAGAATTGAAAAACTCCGGCATCGCAACCTATACATTAATCTGCCCGGTCATGCCCTTTATCACAAATCTTGAATCTGTAATTGAACAGGTAGCTCCATTTTCCGATACAATTTGGGTATATAGACTAAATATGGAATCAGAGGAAACTGCGAATTGGCAAAGTCTCCAATCTATTTTAAACAAACATTTCCCGGAATTAACGGAACAATATCAGAAAATAGCTTTCTCAAGAAATCATCCTTTTTGGAAAGAAATTCGACAGAAGCTAAAAGAAATTCAAAAAAAGAAATGCTTAAATTTGAGAATTAGAATTGAGTAACCCGTCTCTGTCCGGCAATTGCCGGATCGAGTCGAGTTGCAGTTATTAAAATCAGGAATATTGAATGGATATTGTTGCTCACTCTCTCTGGTCAATGGTTTTACTACCAGGTCCACCATCTGTTGCTAAAGTGATATTTGGAATTGCACCGGATGCAGCCGTATTTGCCACCAGCCTGACGGTTCAAGCCTTCAAAGGCAAAATGCAGCCAGGATTTAAAACCCGGCAGGAAATGATGGATTGGTACGACCGTAAAGAAAACCGCTGGATAGTGAATTTATACAAATGGACTCATTCCTTGATAATCTGGACGCTGCTGCTCATTCCGCTTTTCATCTATTATTTCTTCTTCCTTAATCAGGTTCCCTGGTTTCTGCTTGCTGCTCCCATTCATATTCTCATGGATATCCCTACTCATGACAATAACTCGTTTCCAGTACAATTCCTCACCCCACTTTCTACTTTGCGAGTTAATGGTCTGCACTGGTCGAAAGCTTGGGTTTTTATTGGAAATTACATTTTAATAATTTTTGTCATCTACTTCCGTATTTTCGTGTTAAGGAAATAACTTTCATGAGTTTGCCTTTTCTTCACTTTTTTATTTGACACAAAAGAATGAAAAAGACACTTAAGTTTTTTGAGTATAAAGAGGAATTTTTATGAAAATTTTTGAAACTGAATTAATTAATTCAAAAGGAATATGCACACTCTATTTCGCGAAAACACTAGTTATCAATAAAAAAATATAAAATTAAGGAATAACAAATGAAAAAGAAGATAATCTTGATTATATTGGTAGTTTGTATATCGTTAATTTTTGGACTTGAAAACGACAGAAATTTCCCATCAATTACTGTAACAGGTAAATCAATTATTATTAACAAAGCAGATAATGCAAAGGTATATTTTTCAATCATAGCAAAAAGCAGTTCACTGCAAAGTTCTGTTACAAAAGCCAAAAATGAGTTAGCTCTGATTTCAAAAAAAATAACGGAATTGGGTATTAAAGAAAACGACATATCGACATCTCGATTTAAAACTGAAGATGGTTATAAATTTCTTTTTGGACTAAAGAAATATAAAGTGATTATTGATGCTGAAATTAAAGTTAATGATTTAACCCAATTAGAAAATATAATATTTGCCATTGCTAATAGTGAAATAAAAGAGATTTCTTCAATTGAATTTATGCTTTCAAATGAAAGTGAAATATTTCAACAAGCTCAACTTGATGCAGTCAAAGCTGCTAAAGTAAAAGCAGAATTGATAGCTAAAGAATTAAGTATTTCTATAAATGGTATTTATTCCGCAAATCAATTGAAATCTGAGAAAATTTCAGCAGATTTTAATTTCAGAAGACCATTTAAAAAAATATACCCAAATCCATTTAATACAATTTCCACAATTGAAACAGAGCAGACAGAATCCGTATTTTCAGGTGAAATAAAAATTATTGCAGAATATGAAGTAGTTTTCAAAGCAGTTAATCCATAAAGTAATTTATGCATATAACAAATTAAGGATTTCCCTGCAGCGAAACCTGCATTGAAATCCTGTTGAATAAGCTCAAGAAACGGAGATTTTATATTGGGGATTGCTTTTCGTATGTTTATGAAAAAAGTTGTAATTTTACTAATATTTTTTGGTCTGAGCAATCTTTTTGCTTTAACTGAAGAAACTGCTTCTGAATTCATTGAGTCGTTAATAAATAATTCTTCAGATCTGGAAAATTTTGTATTACAAGAAGAACTATCAGTAGATTCCCGACTTGGTATTAGTTATTATAACATTGAGAATAAATGTTTGATTAGTTACGATATTGATTCGAGCGTAAAAGAATTATTGCAAAAAAAGCAATTAAATTACTCCTTAAAAATTGAAGACTTAGAAAAAAAATACTCAAAGCTCACTTTTATCACTTATGATCATGCATATCAGAAAGAATTTTATTTTTACGATGACAAATTTATTTCTCCGATTTCATATTATACATCAAAATGGGAAATTCGTGAGAGTGATTATTTTAAATTCTTAATTAGTGATTCGGATTTATTTCATGAACAATCAATTGAGCAATTAGAAGGATTCATTAAAAAGATATTTAACAAATTACAATTTACTCAAGAAGAAAAAGATAAGCTTAAAAAAGAAAAAATTTTCTATATTTTTTGTAGAGACACTCAAGAGATAAAGAAAATTACTGGCTATAATACTCGCGGATTATATGTTCTTGCTTCAGATACTGTCATTACTACCTTCAACTGTCATTATCATGAGTTAGTTCATCTACTAATTAATTATAAACTAAAGGAATTAGCTATTTACACTCATCCATTTTTATTGGAAGGAATTGCTGTCGCTTTAGGAGGTAGAGGTGGTAAAGAACCGGAGATTATAACTGATATGGGATATTTCTTGGAAGTCTCAGGATTTCTTTCTTACAAAGATCTGCTTTCTCATAATGGATTTTATCAAAATGATGCTTCTTTAAGCTATCCGCTAAGTGGATTGTATGTATCCTTTATGCTCGAGAAAATTGGAGTAGAAGCTTTTTTACAGTTATATCGGAAGTATAGCTCAAATTGTCCTGTTACTATTAGCATTAACTCTAAAGATATTCCTCTTGAAAAAGAATGGAAGAAATTCATCAATAATTATTCAACAATGACAAATATTAAGTTTCCTGAAAAAAAAACAGATAATATTAGAATAAAAAGGGATAATATCATAATCGGTGAAACTGAGAAATTTTATTATTTTTATACCAAATCAGATAAACTCCTTTTTTCTGAAAACGAAAATGTAAAAAAACATAGGAGTAAACAGTATAATATACTATTTCCTGAAGAGAAATATCATGGAGAAAAATATTTATTTTTGATAAATGAAGAAGAAATAAATATTTATAATCTTTATACAAATAATTTAATTGCTTGTTATGTTTCAGCATTTTCTCCATCATACGTATCAGTTCCTCAAAAAAATGGGTGGTTTAGTTTTAGTGTTAGAAAAAGTATTTTTAATAATAACCTATTTACAATGAAAATCAGAACGGATTTGTAATGAAATTCAATATAAATAAAATCATATACAGCATTATCTTATGTGTAATCTACATTTTGTTTTCGTCTAATTTTGAAAAATTTGGAGGATGAAATGACTTCAATATTTGTGAGATATTTTATCAAACTTTTTACAATCTGTTTCCTGATTTTCTATCCGCAAACTTCTTTCTGTAAGAAAACTTATGAAGAAAAACGTGAATCCATGGTACAATGGCAGATCAAAGACAGAGGAATCGATGATAAGGCTGTACTTGACGCAATGAGCACGGTTCCCAGACATTTATTCGTTCCCAAACTTTACCGTTCCGCAGCGTATTCAGATCGTCCTCTACCCATAGGTTATGGGCAAACTATTTCGCAACCTTACATTGTAGCTTTGATGACCGAATTTCTCAAACTGGAAAAAGATGACAAGGTTTTGGAAGTGGGCACAGGTTCTGGTTATCAGGCAGCGATTTTATCTGAAATCACAGATAGTGTTTATACGATTGAGATTGTTGAGAAATTGTATGAACGCACAGATGAAATGTTCAATAATTCAGGTTATGAAAAGATTCACACAAAATGTGCAGATGGATATTTTGGCTGGGAAGAATTCGCTCCCTTTGATGCAATCATTGTAACTTGTGCTGCTGAATTCGTTCCTCCTCCACTCATTGCTCAACTGAAAATCGGTGGTAGAATGTGCATTCCTGTTGGACCTTTATTCAGAGTTCAAAACCTGCTTCTTATCACCAAAAAATCGGAAACAGATATCGAAACAAAAGTTATTACAAGTGTGAGATTTGTTCCTCTTATCCGAAAATGAAAAATAGCATTTCACATTCAGAAACTAAATTTATCCAAGTTGTGATAGTTAAATTAAGAAGAAACCAAGACCTTACGGATGGTTGAGAAACGAAACCTCCGTAATGGTCAGGAAATGGGGATCAACCATTGCGAAGGTCAAGCAAGATGAATTCCTCTGTATGTAACCATTCGCAAGGTTTTGGTTTGATAGAATTATTAAGAATCAAAAAAAAATCTTTGTGTCTTTGTCTGTCTCGGCGTAACAAAGTGAAGACGGATGCCTTTGTGGTAAGGAATTATTAAATGAAAAACAACCTTGAAAATCCAGAAACAAAATATATCCAACCTGTTATTTTCTTCACCTCTTTCACGATTCTTTGCTATGAAATAATTTTCATCAGAATATTCGCAATTACACAGTGGCAAAATCTTTCTTCGCTCATCATCAGCATTGCACTTCTAAGTTTTGGTGTGAGCGGAACAGCAATTGTATTTTTGAAAAACAGGATAGAAAAACATTTTAATAAATTTATTTTTTTCACATTGCTTATTTTCCCTATTTCAATGAGTCTGGGTTTTATTATATTTTGCAAAATTCCATTTAATCCCTTTGAAATCGGAATCGATATTCGCCAGGTTTTTTATCTATTATTATACTTTGTTGTGATGGGAATTCCCTTTATTTTTGCAGCTTCCACCATTGGAATTTCTTTAACGAGATTTCCCATCAGCAAGACTTATTTTTCAAATTTAACAGGTTCAGGAATCGGTGCAATTTTCATTGTGCTGATTTTATATTTTCTGCATCCTTTTTTGATTTTACTTCTCATCACAATCATCGCCTTCATCATTACGATTGTTTTCTCCATAAATCTGAGTAAAAAAATCATTTTGTTTACAATAGTTTTTTCTATTATTTTCTTTTCTCTTTTTTATCTTGCCTTTGATAAACTCAACCTGAAAAAGATATCGCAATATAAAGCAATTTCTTTCGCTTTAAATCTACCGGAATCAGATATTATTGAAGAGAGATATTCTCCGCTAGGTCTTGTACAAGTTGTTCAGGCAAAAGGATTAAGATCAACTGTGGGACTCAGTTTTCTTTCCAAACATCAAGTTCCTGAGCAAAAAGGAATCTTTTATGATGGAGAAGGAATGAGTGCGATCACTCCATTTGATGGAGATAAAAGCTCAATTCAATATCTGAATGATATTCCTTCGAGTCTACCCCACTTTCTTTTGACTAAAAAAGATAAAGCTCTCATCGTAGGAGTTGGTGGTGGTGAGGGTTTGTTAAAAGCATTATTACATAATTTCCAGAAAATAATCGGGCTTGAACTGAATCCGAATGTTGTCTCTCTGATGAAGAATGAATTTGCAGAATATTCAGGAAATATTTATAATAATGAAAAAATCCAAATTATTAAAAAAGAAGCTCGTGGTTTCATCCGAAATTCTAATGAAAAATATAATTTAATAGAAATTTCCATGCTGGATACATACAACACTGCATCATCTGGAATTTACGCTTTGAATGAAACTTACCTTTATACGGTTGAATCAATTCAAGATTTTTATCAGCATTTGGAAGATGAGGGAATGCTGGCTATAACCAGATGGGTTGTGAATCCTCCGCGAGATAATTTTAAACTGCTGAATATTTGTATTTCTGCATTGGAAAGCTTGAAAATCAAAGATATCAGTAAACATATTATTTTTATCAGAAGTATCCAGGCAACAACACTTGTAATTTCCAAAAA